>CAMDOY010000083.1 GCA_945903655.1 Rhizobium sp. Q54
ACTGGCCGCGCGTGGCGCCCAGGGTCTTGAGAATCACCGCGTCATAGGTGCGGGTGCGCCGTCCCGCCGCCAGCGCCCCGCCCAGCACCAGAACCGAGGCCAGCAACGCCACCCCCGAGGCGCCGCGAATGGCGACCGCCAGCTGGGCCATGATTTCCGAGACCGCATCGAGGGCGTCCTTCACCCGCACGCTGGTCACGGCGGGGAAGGCGTTGGAGACCTCTTTCAGCAGGGCGAGCTCGCGGGCGGGATCGCCGCCGGGCGGATAGGTGGCGGTCGCCAGCTCCGTATGGGGGGCCCCAGCGAAGGTGTTGGGCGAGAAGACGAAGACGAAATTGATGCCCAGCGAGCGCCAGTTCACCTTGCGTAGATTGGCGATCTTCGCCGAGAGGTTGCGGCCCAGCACGTTCAGGGTGATCTCATCGCCGAGCTTCAGGCCGAGCCCCTCAGCGGCGACCGCCTCCATGGAGACCAGCGATGGTCCCTTGTAATCGGCGGGCCACCACTCCCCCGCCACCAGATCCGATCCCTCGGGCAGGGTCTGGGAATAGCTGATGCCCCGATCCCCCTCCAGCACCCAGGCCGCCTCTTCCTTCGCCTTGATCTCCTCGGGCCGCAGCCCGTTCAGCCGCACCACGCGGCCCCGCATCATGGGCACCCGATCCATCTTGGCTTCGGGCGCCTTCTCGCGCAGGAAGGCGTCGAAGGCCTGGGCTTCGGAGCTGCGGATGTCCATGAAGAAGAAGCTGGGGGTCTTGCCCGGCAGGCTCTGGCTGATCTGGTTGCGCACATTGCCGTCGATGAGGGTCAGCGCCACCAGCAGGGAGAGGCCCAGCCCCAGCGACATCACCACCGCCGGGGTCAGCGCGCCCGGTCTATGGATATTGGCGATGGCCAGCCGCAGCTCCGCCCCGCGCGCATGGGGCGCCCGGCGCGCCAGATTCATGATGCCGAGCGCCACCACCCGCAGGGTGAGAAACAGCGCCAGGGTCGAGCCGAGATAAAGGCCCGCGAGCCTCCGGTCGGTGGCGAACCACAGGATCGCCCCGCACAGGCCGAGGGCGGAGAGGGCGAGCATGACCATGTAGCGACGGCGCGGGAAGGCCGAATCAGGGGCGATCTGGTCGCGGAACAGGGCCGAGACCGAGATGTCATGGGCCCGCCCTAGCGGCTCCAGGGAGAAGACGAGGCCGGTCAGCAGCCCGTAGAGGGCGCCGGTCGCGAGCTCCCGGGGATAGACGGCGGCTTGCAGCGGGAAGGGGATCACCGCCCCAAAGGCCGCCTCGACGGCGAAGGGCAGGGCCGCGCCAAGGCCAAGCCCTATGGCGATCCCGACCAAGGCCACCAGCATGACTTCGAGCAGACTGGTCAGGAAGACGAATCCCCCCGTCGCGCCGACGCTCTTGAGGGTGGCGAGATCGTTGCGCTTGCGGTCCACAAATCCCCGCACCGCATTGGCGACGCCCACACCGCCCACCACGAGGGCGGTCAGGCCCACCAGGGTCAGGAACTGGGTGAAGCGCTGCAGATTTTTCTCGAACTGGGGCGAGACATTGGAGCGGGTGCGGATCTCCCAGCCCGCATCCGGCAGGGCCTTTCGGGCCTGGGCCACGGTTGCAGCCACTTTCGCCTCATCGACGGGCTGTCCCGCAGCGTCCGGGCGCAGGGTCAGGCGGTTGATCCAGCGCACAAGCGAGCCCGGCTGGATGAGCCCCGTTCCCCGCAGCGCCTCGACCGAGATGATCACGCGCGGGCCAAAGCCCACGCCGCTGGCGAGCTTGTCGGGTTCCGATTTCAGCTCGGCGCGATATTCGAAGGTCCCGTCGCCGATCAGGATGCGGTCGCCGATCTTCAGATCGAGCCGGGCCGCGAGCGCGGCCTCCGCCACAAAGCCCGGAAGGCCATTGCGGAGGGCGAGCGCCTCCTGCAGGGGCATGGGGGGCGCCACCACGGCCACGCCGATGGAGGGATAGGCGGGTGGGACAGCCTTGATCTCGACCAGAGTCGCGCTTCCCTCGGGCTTGCGGGCCATGACCCGCATGGCCGCGACGGTGGAGAGGCTTCCGCGCTCCTCCAGAAATTGCCGCTCCGTCTCGTTCAATTCGCGATGGATGAGGGCGAAGGAGACGTCGCCGCCCAGAATCCGCCCGCTCTCGCGCGCCAAACCATCCGAGAGGCTGCGCGAGACCGAGCCCACCCCCACGATGGCCGTCACGCCCAGCGCGATGCAGGCCAGAAAAATCTGGAATCCGCCCAGGCCCCCGCGCAGATCGCGCAAGGCGAGCCTCAGGGCCAGCGCGAATCCCCTCACTGGGCGGCCTCCACACGGGCCTCTGGCGCCCCCTCGATCAGGCCGGAGCGCAGGCGAATCATCCGGTCGCAGCGGGCCGCAAGGCCCGAATCATGGGTCACCAGCACCAGGGTGCCGCCGCGCTCGCGCTTCAAGGCGAACATGAGGTCGATGATTTTCGACCCTGAGGCCTCGTCCAGATTGCCCGTGGGCTCATCGGCCACAAGAATCCGGGGATCGGGGGCCAGAGCCCGCGCCAGCGCCACCCGCTGCTGCTCGCCGCCCGACAATTGCCCGGGATAATGGGAGAGCCGTTCGCCAAGGCCGACCCCGACCAGCTCGCGCTTGGCCGTTGCGAAGGCGTCCGCCCGGCCCGCCAGCTCCAGCGGGATCGCTACATTCTCCAGCGCCGTCATGGTGGGGATGAGGTGGAAGGACTGGAAAACGATGCCGATCCGCTCGCCGCGAAACCGCGCCAGCGCATCCTCGCCCAGATGATCGATGCGCTCGCCGCCAATGGCGATCTGGCCCGAATCAGGCCGCTCCAGTCCCGCCATGGTCATCAGCAGGGTGGACTTGCCCGAGCCCGAGGGTCCGACGAGCCCAATGGCCTCGCCTGCGCCAATTTCCAGACTTATGCCTTTCAGGATATGGACGCGGGCCGCGCCACGGCCCAGACTGAGATGGACATCGCGCATGGAAATGGCGCCTGCGGCCTGCTGGGAATTCGACATGCTCTTCTCATTCCTTCGTCAGATCATCGCGCGGCGGACCCTGAGCCTCGCATATGGTGTGGCCCGACCCATCCTGCAAACCGCCGGGGCTCTGGTTATCATGCTCTGCCTCATCACGCCTGCGTCAGCCCAGCAAGGCCCCCTGCGAATCGTCGCCCTTGGGGACTCGCTCTCCGCAGGCTATCTCCTGCCCCAGAAAAACGCCTTCCCCACGGTTCTGGAGCGCGTGTTGCGCGAGAAGGGCCGCAAGGTGGAGGTGAGCAACGCGGGGGTCTCCGGCGACACCGCGAACGGGGGGCTGGAGCGGCTGGACTGGGCGGTGGGCGATGGGGCGGATCTCGTCATCGTCGAGCTTGGCGCCAATGACATGCTGAGGGGCGTCGACCCCCAGATTACGCGCAAGGCCCTCGCCGAGATCATCAAGCGGCTTCAGGCGAAGAAGATTCCCGTGTTGCTGGCTGGCATGGTCGCCGCCCCCGGCATGGGCCGCGACTACGAAACCAAGTTCAACGCCATCTATGGGGATCTCGCGCGTGAATTTGGCGTGGCGCTCTATCCCTTCTTCCTGGAGGGGGTGGCCGGGAACCGGAGCCTGCTCCTGCAGGACGGATTGCATCCCACCCCCGAGGGCGTCGAGACCATCGTGCGGGGCATTCTGCCCAGCGTCGAGGCCCTTTTGCCAAAGCCGTGAACGCGGAGCGTGTTCAGCCGTTCATCCCTAGGCCTATGATGGGGCGGCTGATTCGGATGATTTGAGAAGGCGGAGCCATGCCCAGATTGTTCACCGGGATCGAGATCCCCGAGCCCCTGGGGCGCGAGCTCGCCCTGATGCGGGGCGGCCTGTCGGGCGCGCGCTGGATCGATCCGGAAAACTTCCATGTCACCCTGCGCTTCATGGGCGACATCGATCAGGGTCTGGCCCGCGAGGTCTATCTGGAGCTCTGGCGGGTGCGGCGCGGGCCTGTGCCGATCACCCTGGGCGAGCTGTCCTTCTTCGGCGGCGACAGGCCGCGCTCCCTCATCGTCAAGGTGCAGCCGAACCCTGAATTGATGGAGCTGCAGGCCGAGCAGGAGCGGATCATGCGCCGCATCGGCCTGCCGCCGGAGACCCGCAAATTCACGCCCCATGTGACCCTGGCCCGGTTGCGCGGAACCAGCTCTGTCGCGGTGGCCGATTATCTCAGCCTGCGCGGCTTTCCCCCGCGCGGGGCATGGCTGGCCGAGCAGTTCGTGGTCTATTCGTCCCGCGATTCCGTGGGCGGCGGGCCCTATGTGGTCGAGGCCGAATATCCCCTTGGGGAGCAGGAGCCGCAAAGCGCGGCGGGCTGAGCCGCCGCGCGCTGGCGCTTATTTTGGCGCGAGGCGGACGGCGCCGTCGAGGCGAATCGATTCGCCATTGAGCATGTCGTTCTCGCAGATGACCCGCACCAGCGCCGCATATTCGTCCGGCCTTCCCAGCCGCGAGGGGAAGGGCACGCTGGCGGCGAGCGAATTGCGGACCTCGTCGGTGAAGGCGTCGAACATGGGCGTATGGAACAGGCCCGGCTGGATCGTCATCACTCGCACGCCAAGGGATGAGAGATCGCGCGCGATGGGCAGGGTCATCCCCAGCACCCCCGCCTTCGAAGCCGAATAGGCGGCTTGCCCGATCTGGCCATCTTCCGCAGCGACGGAAGATGTGTTGACGATAAGCCCGCGCTGCCCGTCCGCGTCGATGGGGTCGAGCCCCGCCATGGCCGCCGCGCATTTGGAAATCATCATGAAGGTGCCGACGAGATTGATCGCGATGGTCTTCTGGAAGGTCGCGATGTCATGGGCGATCAGCTCTCCCGTGTCGCGTTTTTTCGCGACCGTGCGCTTGCCCGGCGCAATGCCAGCGCAATTCACGAGCAAACGCTCCACCCCATGGGCCGCGCGGGCGCCCGCCAGAGCTGCGTCCACCGAGGCCTCGTTGGTGACGTCGGTGGAGAAAAAGGCCCCGCCGATCTCGGCGGCGATTTTCTCGCCCCGCTCTTTTTGCAGATCGAGGATCGCGACCTTGACGCCCTGGGCCGCGAGCATGCGCGCCGTCGCCTCGCCTAGCCCCGAAGCTGCGCCTGTGATGATGGCCGCCATGCCTGCATTCAGTTTCATACAGCTTTCCCTTCCAGTTCAGGCGTGGCCTCGCCTGCGTTGCGTCCGGCGATCAGCCAATAAGTCGTTCCTGCGATCATGCCCACGATGAAGAAGAGCAGTATGAACCGGAGCTCCAGCATCATGACGTCGGGTTCCTGCGCCCCGGCGTTCTGCTCCCCTTCCGCCCATGGGTGCAGGTCAAAGGGCGTGGCCGCAGCGATCATCCCTGAGCAACAAGCATACCAGATCCAGCTGCGCAACCGCCGCAATTCGCCGATCAGCGCGGCCAGAGCCACTGGCGCGATGCAAATCGTCAGCGTTGAGGCGCGCATCAATTCCGCCAAGAGCACGTCGGCGTTTGCCGGGCCTTGCGGCGCTCCGAAGACGGTCAGCAGCTTGCCCATGACGACCCATATCATCGCCTCGCGCGCCAGCGGGTCGAAGAAGGCCAGAACGGGTATGGACACTGCGGCCACAGCCGCCGCGCACAGGAGGCCCGCGAAAATAATAAGAAAGCGACTTATGGCGTCCACTCTTGGCTCCTGCGCCCGCCTGAACGCTAATGATGGCGCGAAGCTGCGCAACGTATCCCTTCGCCCGGGGTCAGGGCTCCAGCGGCGAATCCCAATAAAGATAATCGAACCAACTCTCGTGCAGATAATTTGGTGGAAACAGCCGTCCGTTCTGGTGGAGGTCGCTGACCGTGGGCGCGAAGGGATGATGCGCCGGAAACATGCCGGCCTCCGCAGGCATCTTGTCGGCCTTGCGCAGATTGCAGGGGGAGCAGGCCGCGACCACATTCTCCCAGGTGGTGGAGCCGCCCTTTGACCGGGGGACCACATGATCGAAGGTCAGCTCCTCCCGCGAGCCGCAATATTGGCAGGAGAACCGGTCCCGCAGGAAGACGTTGAAGCGCGTGAAGGCGGGATGGCGCGAGGGTTTGACATAGGTCTTCAGCGAGACGACCGAGGGCAGGCGCATCTCGAAGGTCGGGCTGCGGACGCATTTGTCATATTCGGAGACGATGTTCACCCGGTCGAGGAAGACCGCCTTGATCGAATCCTGCCAGGACCATAGGGACAGAGGATAGTAGCTCAGCGGCCGGAAGTCGGCGTTGAGGACAAGGGCCGGACAAGCCTCCGGCGGCACCATGGGCTGGAAGTGAACCGTCAATCTGGACGCCTCTCGCCGCTGCGCCCCGGAGCAAACCGGGGTTCGCACCTATAATGTATAGGGCTGACGACAGGATTGTGAAGCCGGTTTCTGCGGCCAAGCCGTCGCAGGGGCGAGGGTCATGGCGAGATGGCGCCGGGACCGCCCGGCCAAGCGGCGGGGATCTCGGTGAAAAGACAACAAAAAACAGAGATTTATCGGATTTTTTGCCGGTCGATCACCGGGTCGGGATCGGCGCGCCGCTGCGGTAGTCATAGAAGCCCCGGCGCGTCTTGCGGCCCAGCCAGCCCGCCTCGACATATTTCACCAGCAGGGGGCAGGGGCGATATTTCGAATCCGCCAGGCCCTCATGCAGCGCCTGCATGATCGAGAGGCAGGTATCAAGGCCAATGAAATCAGCAAGTTGCAGCGGACCCATCGGGTGATTCGCTCCCAGCCGCATGGCGGTGTCGATGGCCTCGACCGAGCCAACGCCCTCATAAAGCGTATAGATCGCCTCATTGATCATGGGCAGGAGGATGCGGTTGACGATGAAGGCGGGGAAGTCTTCGGAGACCGTGGTGGTCTTGCCCAGCCGGGCCACGAAGGCCTTGGCGGTTTCGAAGGTCCCGTCCTCGGTGGCGATGCCGCGAATCAGCTCCACCAGTTGCATGCGCGGCACCGGATTCATGAAGTGAATGCCGATGAAGAGCTCCGGCCGGTCGGTGACCGAGGCCAGCCGCGTGATGGAGATGGAGGAGGTGTTGGTGGCGATGAGGGCGCCCGGTTTCAGATAGGGCGAAAGGCGCGTGAAGATCTTGCGCTTCACTTCCTCGTTTTCCGAGGCCGCCTCCATGACGAGGTCGCAGTCCACCAGATCCTCGAAGCTCGTGGTGGTGGCGATGCGGCCCATGGCGGCCTTGCGGTCGGCGTCGCTGAGCAGGCCCTTGGCGACGTCGCGCGCCATGGCGCCGTCCACGGTGGCGAGGCCCGCGTGGAGCCGGTCCTGGGAGACGTCATTGATCAGAACGTCGAGCCCAGCCAAAGCGCAGACCTGGGCGATGCCATTGCCCATCTGTCCCGCGCCGATCACTCCGACCTTCTGAATTTCGATCGCCATTCGTCCTACTCGCCCTGTGACCGACCAATCATAAGCCATGATCAGCCAGCGTCCAGCGCTGATCTGCGCAAACGGTTACTTGGCCAGCTTGGCCAGTTCCGCGTCAAGCTCCGGCATGACCTTGAAGAGGTCGCCCACAAGCCCATAGTCGGCCACCTGGAAGATCGGGGCTTCCTCGTCCTTGTTGATGGCGACGATGACCTTGGAGTCCTTCATGCCCGCCAGATGCTGGATTGCGCCGGAGATGCCGACCGCGATATAGAGCTCGGGCGCCACCACCTTTCCAGTCTGGCCCACCTGCCAATCGTTGGGGGCGTAGCCCGCGTCCACTGCGGCGCGCGAGGCGCCCATGGCCGCGCCCAGCTTGTCGGCGACGGGCTCGATATAGGTCTTGAAATTCTCGGGATTCTGCATGGCGCGACCGCCCGAGATGATGATGCGCGCCGCCGTCAGCTCCGGGCGCTCGCTGCGCGCCAGCGCCTCGCTCTTGAAGCTGGAGACGGCGGGATCGGTTGCGGCGGCCACTGTCTCGATGGGCGTGCTTCCCGTGGCGGGCGCCGCCTGGAAGGCGGTGGCGCGGACCGTGATCACCTTGATGTAATCGCCGGACTGCACGGTCTGGATGGCGTTGCCCGCATAGATCGGCCGTTCAAATGTGTCGGCGGAGACCACTTTCGTGATTTCCGAAATCTGCATCACGTCGAGCAGGGCCGCGACGCGGGGCATGATGTTCTTGGCCGCCGGGGTGGCGCTCGACAGGATCGCGCCATAGTCCTTGGACAGGGCCACAAGCAGCGCTGCGGTGGGCTCGGCGAGCTGATGGGCGTAGAGGCCGTCTTCGGCGATCAGCACCTTGGCGACGCCCTCGAGCTTCGCGGCCTCTTCAGCCGCAGCGCGCGCGTCGGGGCCAGCGGCCAGCACATGGACCGGCGCGCCAAGCTGCACGGCGGCGCTGACCACCTTGGCGACCGCATCGCCCAATTTTCCCTTCGCCACATCGGCGAGAACGAGCGTCGTCATCACAGCACCCCCGCTTCGTTCTTGAGTTTGGAGACAAGTTCCTCGACGGAGCCAACCTTCGCGCCGCCCGTGCGGCCCTTGGGCTCCGTGGTCTTCAGCACCGTCAGGCGCGGCGTCACGTCCACGCAGTAATCGGCGGGGGTTTTCTCGTCGATGGGCTTCTTCTTCGCCTTCATGATGTTGGGCAAGGAGGCGTAGCGCGGCTCGTTCAGCCGCAGGTCCGTGGTCACCACGGCGGGGGTCTTGAGGGTGACGGTCTGCAGGCCGCCATCGACCTCGCGGGTCACGTCCACGGTTCCGTCCGCCATCTCCACCTTCGAGGCGAAGGTGCCCTGGCCCCAGCCCAGAAGCGCCGCGAGCATCTGGCCGGTCTGGTTGCAATCGTCGTCGATGGCCTGCTTGCCCAGAATGATGAGGCCGGGCTGCTCGGCCTCGGCCACGCCCTTCAGGATCTTGGCGACGGCGAGGGGCTCAACGACCTGGTCTGTCTTCACGAGGACGCCCCGGTCGGCGCCCATGGCGAGCCCGGTGCGGATGGTCTCGGAGGCCTGCGCGGGACCGATCGACACGAGAATCACCTCGCTCGCCTTGCCCGCCTCCTTGAGGCGAAGCGCCTCTTCGATGGCGATCTCGTCGAAGGGGTTCATCGACATCTTCACATTGGCGAGTTCAACGCCCGATCCATCGGTCTTGACGCGGATCTTCACGTTGTAATCGACGACCCTCTTCACAGGGACGAGAATTTTCATCGAGGGCGCTCCTCTTGATCTTCGCGATTTTCGTAAAGGCCGCGATCACGGGTGTCAAACGCGATGGCGGCCTTCCGGGGTTCAGCGGTTCTTGCCCGGGGTCCACAAGACGTCGCCGCCCGCGTTCAGATTGGCGTAGCGCGAGGCCACGAAGAGGAAATCCGAGAGGCGGTTGACGTATTGGAGCGCGGGCGCGCTCACCACCTCGCCCTCCGTGCGCGACAGGGCCACCATGAGCCGCTCGGCGCGCCGCGAAATGGTGCGCGACAGATGCAGGGCCGCCGCCGCAGGCGCGCCGCCCGGCAGGACGAAGGAGCGCAGGGGCGCGAGCGAGGCGTTCAATTCGTCGATTTCCTTCTCCAGCCGATCCACCTGTGTCTGGACGATGCGCAGGGGCTCATAGGCGAGCTTCTCACCCTTGTCGGGGGTGCACAGATCCGCGCCGAGATCAAAGAGATCGTTCTGGATGCGCGCCAGCATGGCGTCGAGGTTGGCGTCGCCACCGGTATGGAGACGGGCCATGCCGAGGGTGGCGTTGGTTTCGTCCACGGTGCCATAGGCTTCAACGCGCAGATCGAATTTCGGACGCCGCTCGCCGGTGCCCAGCGCCGTATCGCCGTCATCGCCGGTGCGGGTGTAGATTCGGTTCAGGACGACCATGATGAATTCCCTTTTATTCGCGTTATCCACGCATCCACAGCACGCCCATGATGAGCACGATGGCGCCAAATTGCAGGCCTACGCGCCAGCGCATCAGCTTCTGGCTGAGATTGGGGCTGCCGCCGCGCAGCATGTTGAAGAGGCCGAGCAGCAGCACGACCATCACCGCCGCGACGGCTACGGCGACCAGATAATTCCCGACGCTGTATGACATGTGAAGGGTCCGGTGGTCCCGCAGGGCGTCCGCAGGAGGTTTCAACTAATCGGGCGGGCGCGCCGACGCAAGCCAGCGCCTTGCATCTACGGGTGAAACAGCGGGCGGGATCAGTAGCGCTTGAGCAGGCGCTCCAGATAGTCCAGCTCGTCGCGCGGGCGGGCGGGATCGCTCAGGCGCCGCCGCAGCTCCTCCAGCACCTTCTGGGCGCGCTGGGCTGCGGGTGTGCCGAGGGGATCATAGAGGGCGCGCGAATTGTCCCGCTTGTCATGGGACTCGCGGCCCAGCGGGTCGGGATTGCCTGCGCGGCCTTGCCGCATGGGGCCATTGGGGTCGCCGGGTCCGCCTTCTTCACCGGGCCCGGGCTGCATCTGCTGGGCCATGGCCTGGCCGCCCTTGCGGAGCGACTCCAACGCGCGTCCCTGGGCGTCAACGGCCTTGCCGCGGCCCTGTTGACCCTTGCCCAGCTCGCCCTCGGCCTCCTTCATGGCGCCCTCGGCGTCTTCCAGGTTCTGGTCGCCCTTCATGCCCAGCTCTTTCATCCGGCGCTGCAGCTGGTCGAGGCGCTGGCGCAGGGCCTCCTGCCGTTGCTGCAGGGACTGCTCGCCCTCGTTCTCGGCGCTGTCCTGATCCTCGTCGCCCTCGTCCTGATCGCCTTGCTGTCCCTGCTGGCCAGGCTGCCGCTGCTGCTGCTGTCCCTGCTGGTTGCGGTCCCTCTGGCGTTGCGCCTGATTGCGGCGCTGTTTCTTTTCTTCGTTGCGGAAGGTGTTGTCGCGCAATTCCTGCTGGTCGCGGGTCATCTGGTCGAGTTCGTCCAGCGCCTTGTTCATCTCGCGAGCCATGGGATCCGTGCCCCGCTGGCGTTGGGCGGACCGCAGATTCTCAAGCAGGTTCTGCAACTGCTCCATCATCTTCTGGGCTTCCGCCATCTGCCCATTGCGCATCATCTCCTCGATGCGGTCGAGCATGGACTGGAGGTCCTGCGAGGTGATGGTGCGCGAATTGTTATCGGCGCGGCTCTGGGGCTCCTGATCGCGCCCCTCGCGCTGGGCCTGCTGGGCCAGTTCGTTCAGGAACTTGTCAAGCGCCGCCCGCATCTGCTCCATCAGCTTGCTGATTTCGTCCTGAGGCGCGCCCCGGTTGAGGGCGTCGCGCAATTCCTGCTGGGCGGCGCGCAGATCCCGCTCGGCGTCGCTGAGGCCGCCATCCTCGATGCGCAGCGCCATCTCCCACATGAGATCGGCCACCCCCAGCAGGTCCGCGTCCTTGCGGGCGCGGGTCAGGCGATTGGCGATGTTGTGGAAGCCCAGATAGATCCCGGCGGTCACCCCGAACTGGTCGGGTGCGATCATCAGGGCCTTGATGGAGGAGAGCACCCGGCCCTTGTTGTCCGGCGCCAGCACCAGATTGCGCCGCTGCTCCACCAGCGCCCGCGCCAGCGGTTTCACGAAGGGCCGCTGGGGAAGGGTGATCTCCACCGGATCGCTCAGGCCCTCGTTGCCGCCCTCGTCCTTGGCCGACAGGGTCATGGTCACAATGGCGCCCGCCCAGGGATGGTCCGACAGATCGGCGGTGGTCTCGGCCTCGCCGAGGCCGCCGGAGCCTGCGGGCAGGGCGAGGCCCATCTTTGGCGCTTCGGCGAGGGTGCGGCCGGTGACGGGTTTGCCCGCCAGCACGGGTTTGGCGAAGTTGGCTTCCGCGCCGGTCACGCCA
>CAMDOY010000084.1 GCA_945903655.1 Rhizobium sp. Q54
TGATCTGGATGATTTTCTTCCCGGTGGGAATCTCACGCGATGCAAGTGTCCGCGTCAGGCCTGCCCCGACCGCAATGACGAGATCGGCGCGGGACAGGAAATGATCAACCATTCCCGTCACGGCCGGGCCCGCAGATCCCAATGCGAGCGCATGCGTCTCCGGAAACGCGCCCTTGCCTAAAATTGTAGTCATGACCGGGATCGACGCTTGCTCTGCGAATTGCTGGAGTTCATCAGAGGCCTCCGCCCAAAGAACGCCTTGCCCGGCGAAGAGAATAGGGTGTTTCGCTACCTTTATAAGGGCGATCGCTTCGCGGACATTTGCTGGATCGGCAGCTGAGCGTATCCGTTTGATTGGCGTGAATTCAAAATCGCCAACCTCCTCAACAGCAACATCCCCAGGGGTCGCGAGCAAAACTGGACGGCGGCGCCCCATTTCAAGCAAGGTAAAGGCACGCGCGAAAATCGCTGGAATGCGAGCGGCCTGATTGATCACGTCGCTCCACTTGGTGATGGTTTGAAATGCCTGAACTGGATTGAACTCTGATGGAAGCCCCCAACGATGCCGGGCTGCCCCGCCTGGTAAGATCAATAGGGGAGTAGAGTCTGCATATGCTTGAGCAACGCCAGGGAAAGCATGTTGTCCACCAGGCCCGCCCTGCACTATACAAACACCGACTGTGTTTTTTATGCGAGCGTAACCATCTGCCATATGAATGGCGTGGCGCTCCGTCCGACCTGTTAAAATTCGAATACCCTCTTCAGCGACCCCTTCCAAAAGAGGATTTGTTGGAAAGCAAAATACGCATTCCACTCCCTGCGCCTTAAGAATTTTTGCTATCGCGTTCCGACCTTGCATGCGTATTTTCCCTTCAAGCGAAAACTACCGGCATGACACTTTCCGGTGGTTAAACTGGAGACAGATTTGGTCAATTTGATTTTTCAGCGGGTACCAAGCTCAGGTAGTCGGGGCGATATCTGCCTTGACGAGTGTTGTGATTAACTGAGCCATATTGGAGTCACGCGGCAATTCGCAGCGAATAGAACGCACCCGGTAGCTTTGCGGATCGCTGCCCGGTATCGGCTTACCCTCTTCGTGATCCCTAAGAGCTTGTAATAAGAGCTGGCGCAGTTTGATAATAGCGGCATCTCCGGGCAGCAAGTGCTCACGGCTGCGATCCACGAGAGTACCCATAGACTCCTGAATTGCACAATCCTGTATTCCAAATCCTTTGAGCCCTGTGAAAGATTTACCGCTGGCCTGCAATGCTCGATCGATCAAGTAATCATTTCGCTTATTACGCACGCCGATGTCCGAGTTCGGCAGATTCTCTGAGTGAATCCAGTCCCCACTCTCAGCTCTGACAATTTCTGTTTCGTTTAGCGGACGATGCGGCTGGAAATCAATGCTATAGAGCATCGTATTCGCATCATCGATGGGAACCCACATATGCGCAGCGTGCGGCGTCGTAGAAATGATCTTATGGAAGGGCATCAGCATAACGTTCAGATTCCAAGAGATCGTCTCCTTACCAAAATCACGGCCGGTGGCGACAATGAAGCCGAAGTCACAAGCGGCAACTTCATAGAAGGAAGGTACTATACCGCGAGTTGGGTCAGGATTATCACCAGCATGCAGGAAGGTTAGATGCGGTGCGTCGAAGCCTCCCTCCAATGCCTGAAGCCAGTTACATTCCTGAATATGACGGCTGACATAACGATAATTTTCGGGCAAAAGGGTCCATTCAAGATCCGGGAAGGCCGGTGCCTCTCCAGGGCCCATGTAAGTCCACACTAGACCCGCCCGCTCCACGCAAAGATATGCAGTTGTGCGGAGTGACTTCTGCATCGACTCCATCACCTGCGGCACCACTGGCGGGACGCAAGGCAGATCAGTACAAGCGCCTGTGACGTCAAACTTCAACCCGTGATAGACGCAGCGCAGACCATTATCCTCGTTGCGTCCAAAGAACATGGATGCAAGACGATGAGGGCATTGGTCCGCAATCAGTCCAAGCCTGCCGCTTGTATCGCGAAAAAGAACAAGATCCTCGCCAAAGAGTCGAACGCGGATCGGAGGCCCATCCCGCTCCGCCACCTCGCTCGAGAAGGCTGCCGGCGTCCAATAACGGCGCATGAGCATGCCCATAGGTGTGCCTAGACTGACTTTGGTCAACCGCGCGTTATTTTCAGTGGATAGCATGGACAAATTCCTCCGCTCTTTATGAAGCCTGCGGCATTGATTGCTCAGCACCTAATCCTAAACCGTCGAATAAGTTAGCGGCAAGGGTCGCAATTTCTGGATTTCTTGTCTAATGTGGAGCGCCGCGACCGACCACGTTCGTAAAATCCATTCGCCTCCCCTTCATACCGCAGCTTTCCTAGCGCTGTTCTCAAATAATGTAATACCCGGCAGGCGATATCTGCAATGGATAAAATGGAGCCCCTTGCCCTTCGACCAGCGAAGCGGTGAGACAACGTCGATAGTGTATTTCCTTTGACCCGTCGTGAAAACTTCCGCGTGCCTATTGGTCTACGGACCCGAAACGCGAGAGCTAGACCCTTTCCCATCGAACACCCTCTCCATCTGCTCCGCCCACGGCAGATAGGTAGCTTCGACCATCTGTAAAAGCTTGGCCGATGGCGCCTCCCGCCACAGCAATAGGCGCTCGAGCACGTCCGGCGACAGGTACGCCAATCGCATAATGGGGCCAACGAACTGTGTTGAGACTTTCTCGGCATGAGCAATATCTTGGATGGTCGCTGCTTCACCGGTCTCGAGCTTTCGTCGCCATGACCACGCCCGCCCGAGCGCGCGCAGGATGTGGGGGGACTGAACACGAGCCTGAAAATGGGGATCGACGTCGGGCGCCAGAATTTTCGGCCGACCGTTCTTCCGCTTGAAGGCAATCGGGATGAAGACCTGGATGGTGTCGTTTTCCTTGCTCAAGCGGCGGCCTCCTGAGACTTGGTTGCGGTCAGATCGCGCACGAGACTTCCAACGCCATGATGGCGCAGATCAACGGCGATCCCGGCCGAGCCAACCGTGACTCTGCTGACAAGCAGGCGGGTAATCCGGGCCTGCGCCGCCGGGAAGAGAGACGCCCAGAGTTCGTCAAAGCGCGTGAGGGCTCCCACAACGGCCCTCTCGTCAAAGCTGGCCCCCTCCCCTTTAAATGTCTGGACAACGCGCGCCGCAACTTCCGGGGTGGCGATCATCCGGCGCATTTCAGCAATGACGACGCCGTCCACCATTGCAGCGGACAAGCGGGTTGGACCGGCGCCCGGCGCCGTTATCCGGTTCTGGATGGCGTCCATAGAGACGTAATAATGGTAGAGACGATCCCGCTTGCGGGTGTAGGTGGGTGTCATAGCTGAGCCCGTGTTCGAAAATATCAGGCCCTTCAGCAAAGCCTCCGAAGTGCTGCGGTTTTCCGCCCGCCGCTCGCGAGGACTTCTCTGCAGCATCGTATGGAGACCGTCCCAGAGCTCCTTGCTGATGAGAGCGGTGTGTGCGCCGGGATAGGCAGTACCCTTATGGACGGCTTCCCCGATGTAGACACGGTTATTGATGACTTTGTAGATGAAGCCCTTGTCGATCCGGCACCCGCGCTTGTTGGTGATGCCTTCGGCCTGTAACGCCCGCGCCAGCTTTGACGCTGATCCAAGCGAGAGGAAACGCTCGAAGATCATCCGGACAGTGGCGGCTTCCGGCTCATTGATGATGAGCTTCCGGTCCTTGACATCGTAGCCTAAGGGGACAAAGCCGCCCATCCACATGCCCCGCTTGCGGGAGGCTGCGAACTTGTCACGGATGCGCTCGCCGATGACCTCGCGCTCGAACTGAGCAAAGCTCAGCAGGATGTTCAGCGTGAGGCGGCCCATGGACGTCGTGGTGTTGAAGGACTGGGTGACCGAGACGAAGGTAACGTTGTTCCGGTCAAGCACCTCCACCAATCTGGCGAAGTCCATCAGCGATCTGCTGAGGCGGTCGATCTTGTAGACAACGATGACGTCAACAAGGCCCGCCTCGACATCCGCCAGCAATTGCTTCAGCGCAGGCCGATCAAGCGTCCCACCCGAGAACCCGCCGTCGTCATAGCGATCGCGAACGGCGACCCAGCCTTCAGCCCTCTGGCTGGCGACATAGGCCTCGCAAGATTCCCGCTGAGCGTCGAGGGAGTTGAACTCCATCTCAAGGCCCTCCTCCGACGACTTGCGCGTGTAGATGGCGCAGCGCGAGCGTTTAGGAACCGTGATTGTGGCTGGCTGGCTCATGCGGCGCTCCTGCTCTTATCGCGAAGGCCGAAAAACCGAAAGCCGTTCCAGTTCGTGCCTGTGATTGCTTTTGCGACAGCTGAGAGGGATTTATATTTCCGCGACTGCCAGTCATAGCCATCGCTGAGAATTGTCACCGTGTGCTCGGTCCCATTCCATTCGCGCAGGAGCTTTGTGCCCGGCATGGGATTACGCGCATCGACCGCCATCGACTTACGAACCAATTTGCCTTCCACTTCGTCGGCCAGCATGTCGAGCGTGCGGCGCGTATCGCGCGACAGCCCGCCATAGGTCAGTTCCTGAATTCTGCTGGCTATGCGGACTTCCAAAAAGGCCCTGCTGTTGTTCGGCGCTGTCGTCGCGAAAATGCTGGCCCATTTCTCTTTCAACTCTTTCACAGACATGGCTTGCAGCGCCGCAAGTCTTGCCAGGACGGTTGCATCCATCTGAGAATTCTTACCGGGCCTTGGTAGCGGCTCCACTTTTGGTTTGATTGGTTTTCTCATCGTCAGACTCCAGTTCGATTGCGCAGTTTGCGACGAGCAATACCGCTCTTCAGAGGCGAGAAGTCGACTGAACTGTCTCTGGTCGAAGCAGATAAAGGACTCGACTGTTCGGTCAGGATCCGCTTCAAGCCTGCGCATAAAAGCTGCGCCAGTTCATCAATGCACTCGGCGTCAACGGCCTCGGTAATCGCTCTATCGTAAGCCCTCGGGCGCTGCATGTTCATGGAGACGGTTCGCTTGTAGTTAGAGCTAGGCGAAAGATACGAATCCAAAAAAGTCTCTTCAACTTAAATGATTAGCGTCAAGGATGCTACGGATCGTGTCGAAAACTAAAGCAAAAATGTCGTGTGGATAACAACCGCCGTCGAAAAAATTAAGTGACGCCATTATTCACTTGATGATTATCGAGCCTTGAAGGTAACAGTGTGTCGGGAAAGAATTTCTCCGATGGAGCCTCACAGGCGATGCAAAAACAAGACGCCACGCCGCCGCCCCCACGACTACCTCTGCCACTTTGCCGCGCTGCGCAATATGTTCGCATGTCAACGGAGCATCAGCAATACTCAACCGAGAACCAGGCAGACAGAATCCTGGAATATGCAGCCACGCATGGCCTGGAGATCGTTAGGACTTATGCTGACGAGGGTAAGAGCGGATTAAACATTGGCGGGCGCGCGGGGCTTCAGCTACTACTCCATGACGTCGCGGCGAAAAATACCGACTTCGAGGTTATTCTTGTCTATGATGTCAGCCGATGGGGCCGCTTTCAGGATGCCGATGAAAGCGCTCATTACGAATATATGTGCAAGCAAGCCGGCATCAGGGTCATTTATTGCGCCGAGCAATTTGATAACGACGGATCCCCCGTCTCCACTATTGTCAAAGGCGTCAAGCGCGCCATGGCCGGCGAATACAGCCGAGAGCTCTCAGGCAAGGTTTTCGCCGGTCAATGCCGCCTGATTGAACTGGGCTATCGCCAAGGCGGACCAGCGGGATTTGGGCTGCGCCGCGTTCTTCTCGACCAGTCAGGGCAGACCAAGGCGGAACTGAAGCGCGGAGAACATAAAAGCCTCCAGACAGACCGTGTTGTGCTGCGCCCGGGCCCGGTCGATGAGATCGAGACAGTCGGGCAGATCTATCGATGGTTTGTCGAGGATGGCCTCAACGAACATGAGATCGCCAAACGCCTGACTGTAGCCGGTGTGACGACGGACCTTGGGCGAGCATGGACGCGCGGCACGGTTCACCAGATTCTTACCAACGAAAAATACATCGGCAGTAATATCTTCAACCGCAGGTCCTTCAAGCTGAAGCGAAAGCGGGTGGTAAATCCCCCGGAATTATGGATTCGAAAAGACCACGCCTTCGACGCCATCGTCACCCCCGAACAGTTTTTTATGGCGCAGGGCATCATCATGGCGCGCACGCGCCGGTTCACCGATGAAGAGCTTCTGGAGCGCCTGAAGGCGCTTTACCAAGGCCAAGGCTACCTCTCCGGCATCATGATCGACGAGGCCGAGGGGATGGCCTCCTCCAGCGTTTACAGCCATCGGTTTGGAAGCCTGATCAGGGCCTATACGCTTGTGGGCTATACCCCCGACAAAGACTACTCATATCTTGAGATCAACCGGCATCTGCGCCGACTTCACCCTGAGATCGTGCAGCGAACACAAGCCGAGATCGTTTCGGTCGGCGCCCATATCGAGCATGACCCCGCAAGCGATCTCCTGCGCATCAACGACGAGTTCACCGTCTCGATCATCTTGGCGCGCTCCCAATCGCTGGGATCTGGGGGCACGCGGTGGAAGCTGCGCCTTGACACTAGCCTATGTCCGGACCTGACGGTTGCTGTCCGCCTCGACCGCGAGAACAAGGCCCCTCTCGATTATTACCTTCTGCCTTGGCTGGATCTGGGCCCCGGGCAGTTCAATCTCAGGGACAACAACGGTCTGGGCTTAGACTCCTATCGGTTTGATGGGATGGAAATGCTCTACCGAATGTCCGAGCGCGTCAGGGTCAGGAGGGCAGCATGAGCGCAGAACGCCAAATCGAAGAGATCCCCATTGCCGACATCGACATTCTCAACCCGCGCCAGCGCAACCGGAAGGTCTTTCAAGAGCTTGTTGAATCCATCAGAGCCCTCGGACTGAAGAAGCCAATCACGGTGACGCCGCGCCCAACGGGGGATGGAAAACGCTATAGCCTCGTGTGCGGGCAAGGCCGCTTGGAGGCGATGTCAGCGCTGGGCCAGACGAGGATCCCAGCCCTCATCGTGGAGGCAAGCGACGAAGACGCCCTCGTAATGAGCCTTGTTGAGAACATTGCGCGCCGCAATCCCCGCCCCCGCGAAATGCTTGAGGCTATCAGGGTGCTCAAGAACAGGGGTCACGAGGTCGCCGAGATCGCCCGTAAGACAGCGCTTGACCACACCTGGGTCCGGGGGATCTTAACCCTGCTCGAAAAGGGGGAGGAACGCCTGATTTCGGCAGTCGACGCAGGCAGGGTTCCTATCGCCACCGCAATAGAGATTGTGCGCGCAGGCGATGATGACGCGCAGATACAGGCGGTGATGCAATCAGCCTATGAAAGCGGCGCCCTGCGCGGCAAAAAACTTCTCACGGTCCGCAAGTTGATCGAAAAGCGTAGGCTTCTGGGGAAGGCGCATCAGAAAGGTGGCCAAGGTCGCCATAGTACAAGACAGGTTTCATCGAGCTCCTTGATCCGCGCTTATAATCAGGAAGTGGAACGGCAGAAACTAATGATCCGCAAGGCCGACTTCGCCCAGACCCGCCTCGCCTTTGTGACGGCTGCGATGGGGACACTTCTGTCGGACGAGAATTTCATAAACCTCCTGCGCGCGGAAGGGCTCGACACACTGCCAAAGCCGCTCGCCGAAAAAGTCAGGGTGACGGGGATAGAGACATGAATGTCATGAACAAGATTCCTAGCGCCTTTAACGCAAAGCCGATGGAACTACCTCTCGAAAGAATACTGCCTTCGCGTCCCGTTCCGAAAGACTTCAACACCACCCGAAAATACGGGCAGATCAAATCCTCCATTCTCGAAATTGGTCTCATTGAACCACTGTCGGTCACGGTGGCTGACCCCAAGAGCAAATTCCATGTCATTTTGGATGGGCATTTGAGGTTCCAAGCAATCCGGGAACTCGGCCATCAGACCGTGTCCTGCATCATCGCCAACGATGACGAGGGCTTCACCTACAACAAGCGGGTGAACCGGCTAGCGACCGTCCAAGAGCATTATATGGTGCTGCGCGCGCTTGAACGCGGGGTCTCTGAACAACGGTTGGCGAGGGCTCTTAATCTCGATATTGCGGCGATCCGACGAAAGCGCGATCTTCTGGAGGGCATTTGCGCTGAGGTTGTCGAATTGCTCAAGGATCAAAATTTTGCTGCCGATGTCATGCGGTATCTACGCAAGATGAAGCAGGCGCGACAAATCGAATGCGCCGAACTAATGGTGTCGCTACACAACTACTCGACGCATTATGTCGCGGCGCTTCTGGCGGCGACGCCCCCTGCGCAATTGACGAACCCCGCCGCCGAGAAAAAGGTTCGTGGCCTCACCTCTGAACAGATGGCGCGCATGGAGCATGAAATGTCTCTAGTCCAAAGCCGTTTCAAGGCGATTGAACAATCCTACGGCACGGACGTCCTCAATCTTGTTCTGGCGCGTGGGTATTTGACAAAACTGCTGAAGAACAAGACGGTTCAGAGCTATTTGCGCCGCCATCAACCCGATTTCATGGATGAGTTCAGCGCTATCGTTGCAGCTGGATCGCTTGATGAAGACCCCGTGGGGGCGGCGGGGTAGAGCCCAGCCGAAGGCGCCAGTGGATCTTAATGTAGGGCCGCGTTTCGCAGCTCATGATCGGTCGATAAGCGCAGCGCCGTCCTCCACAATGCTGTCTTTGTAAAAACACGCTCAGCAGAACTTGGAAAGTTGTTTGGATGGTGTTCATTCAAAAGACCTATCCAACATAACGGTCGCAGGACTTCAATATAGAGATTACTCATGATGGGATCATAGGTGTTATCTTGCTTGCAAACCCCGTATATTATCTGTCGGATGTCGGCGCCTGCTACGCCATTCTGCGCTTCAACATTGAGGACGTTTAGAAAAATATCCCAATTTATCTCGATTTGTTCTTCATCCCTCGCCCAAAGCCGATGATCCATGTGAAACAAGAAGAATGGTGCAACAACACCAAATTTCTTGCCGGGATGGTCGATCAAGGACTCGCCTGCCTTGGTCAAAACGAACTTCCCCTTGTAATGGCGCCCTATTTTTAAGGCGACCAAGACGTCGTGGAGGTATATGAGGGGAAAAAAATCAATCTCGTTCAGAACCTTGTTGAAACGAAACAGTTCCTCATGCGAATAATAAGGCCAGTTGAATTCAGCCGCCGCCCAATGAACGAAGTTGCGTTTGAACGCTTTGAGAGGCGTCAGGCCAATGCTGCCGTGTTCCCCGATATAGGCGAAGGTTCTTTCAATGGCGCGCACCATTGGGGAATGAAAGAGCGCCGGGTCTTCATCACTGATCTCAAGAAACTCAATCATCTCACATCTCTCGCGCAAACCAGCGAATGCGCCCGACGATGTTCATCTCGTCGACCAGGCGCTCATAGGGAGAATAGTGGGCGTTGTCGGAGACAATGCGCACCTGAGGTGGGTCACTATTTGGAATGTGCTCCAACCTTTTAGCCACCAGCCCCATACCGTCATGGAGAACGAAGATGCCGGGCGGCGTTGGCATGCGTCGGCTCGTATCGACCAGAACCACGTCGCCACTGTTGAGAGTGGGCGTCATGCTGTCGCCCTCCACATGCATGATGCGCAGGTTGGAGGGATCCGTTTTGAGCCCCTGCTTGATCCATGATTTCTGGAAGTGATAGGGCCGACCATAATCGGGCTCCATATCAATGTGATTCCCGCCGCCCATCGACGCTCTTAGCTTCACATAGGGTACGGCGACGAAGGCATGGTCCGGGTTCTCGAGGATTGGGGAATCGCCTTCCACCTCCCCCAAACCGTGCAGCAACCAGTTGCGTTCGACCTTGAGTGCCCCAGCGATCTGATCCAACCGCTGAAGGTTCGGGTTCTCCGACTTCGACCGGATGATGTCGTAGATAAACGACCTGTTGACCCCGGCGATCTCAGCGACCTGGGCTGCTGTAAGCCCGAGTTGCTGGGCCCTTGCTTTTACTCTGTCTGCGAGGCTGAAGGTCATGGCCCAATCGGTCGTGTTGAAAGCGGGGATAGTGCGGATGAATTGGAGCTAACAGGATTGATTATGCTCAGTCAAGTGATTAGAACATATCATGAACAGTTTTCCTAGTGGGCCTGGTGGAGCGCGGCGTCGATGTCCCTGATCGAGAAAGAATACTTCACCCTCGCTGAGGTCATCGACGCGCTGGGGATGCCATGGACCGACATCATCTACCTCGCCGAGAACGGGCACCTGAGGCTTTCCGTCCTTGTGTTCCAACTCCCCGTGGACTGGGGCTATTGCGACCATACCGGGCAGGACAATTTTGATCGGGCGGGTCTTGAGGATCCCTCGAACCTCACCGGCCTTTTGGATCTGGGAGACCGGGATGCACATCTGATCCTGAAGAATGGCAGCGCCGCCGTCGAAGACTTCAAGGCCAAGCCCAAGGAGTACTGCAACATAGCTGATGGTGCGCGGCCGCAGACATTCAAGAAAGACGACCTCCTTCTTCGCCGCTCCGAGCGGGCGCGGCTGGAATCCCTCATCAAATCCAAGACCGCAGCAACCCGAGCGGAGCACTTCACCCACAGCCATCGCTATAGGGAGATCACCATCAACGGGCATCGGATCAGCCTAGGGCCCCGTCAGGCCGACGTCGTCAGGCAACTCCATGAGGCGGCGTTGGCAGGAAATCCATGGTGCAACGGAAAGGAGCTTCTGCGAAACGCCGGTTCCGAGAGCAATCGTATGCATGACCTCTTCAAATCCAAGCGGTTGGAGTGGCCATTGATTATCAACTCTGACCGCAGAGGCCTTTATCGCCTCGCTATCTCTGATGGGCTCAGCCCGCTCCACAATAGCAGCAGCAACAGGGGTAGGAACTCATCTGGAAACACGAAGCGACCGGATTAATGGTGGGCGCGGCTGGGATCAAAGCTGCGCCCACTACCAAAGGGTTACAAGAGGCGATTATTGCCTACTCGACAATTGCCGCCGGTCAATTCACCGCTTTTATGCTGGCGGTGATTGCCTGGATCGCAGCTATGTTCTCTTTGCGAGCTTCATCAGAGCCCCATAGAGTGAGCAAAATCATCCTACCCTTGCCACCGGGGATAAGGATGAATTCGACGACGGTGTCTCCATCTGGGTCGGTCGCCGCGTAAGTGAACAGCTTCGCGGGCAGTCCACCAATAGAACCTTCCTTCTCTTCGGGTTTGCCCTTTGGAACGATTTCCTGTTCCTTCATCCACTCATCGTTGAGAGCCATCATCTTTTCGACACGTGAGGCACTAGCGTATTCGACAAAGAAATTGACATCTTCGTCGGGAGATGCTGCGGAAAAACCGAAGTCAGTCTTCTCGATTTCCCACGTGTCGGGTATCGTTACCGTTGCTACAGGATCATTGGCTGGCACAGACAACGTCTTCGCATAACTCGGAACCATGGCGGCCACCAGGACTGCGGCAGCAAGGATAAACTTTCTGACCATCTTGATCCCCTTTTGAGTCACGAACCGAAAATTTCGCAGAGATTCTCTGTCTCAGTTAGCCTAGCATCATCTCAGTTTGTCTGCATTCACCCTGATGCCCGACCATTTCCAGATTGCATCGTTGTTCACGAACTCTAGCCGGTAGGAAACCTTCACTCTGTTTGTTTTGAAAACGCCAGCGAGCACCAAAGCCCCATCGGAGTCGAACTTTGCGTCCTCATAAGAATCATAATCTTCGTAGACGATGTCCT
>CAMDOY010000085.1 GCA_945903655.1 Rhizobium sp. Q54
GCCCGGCGAGGTCAGGGCGGTGCGGACGATTGACGCGCCCCATCCGCGCAAGCGGGGCGCCTTCCGCCTCACGGAAGTGGCCCAGTCCATCAAAGCGGATATGGCCGCCGAGGCCGCCGCAGCCCGGGACGATTGGGTGATTTGAGGCCCCGCGAATCCGTCGCCGGGGCCTCGGTGCGCGGTCTGCGGCGCACCGACCTGGTGAAAAGGACGTGATCAATGAATTTTAAGACTATTTTTCATATATTTAGCAATCTTAAGCCTGTCCTTGACACGAAAAGGCCGCGCCAATATGGTCCGCCCGGCTCCCATGGGGTCAATTCGTCCTGTCCGAATCCGTTCTGGCTTCCTCCAGATCGGCCTTTGTCGGTTTTGGGATTGTCTGGTTTGCACGGCGCCGACGCTCTATAAGGCGATGGTCCGAAGCCCCGCCTGCGGGAGAGAGCCATGACACAGCCAAGCGGCGATCAGGAAGATCGGGAACTGAAGGCGCGGCTCGAGAAACTCTCGGTCGCACTGAAGGGCAAGCGCAGCGACCTGCAAGGGGCGGCGCAGGCCCAGAGCGAAGCGAGCGTGACCCGGACGGGACAGGCCATGAGCCTTGGCTTTCGCGTCCTGGCTGAATTCGTGGCGGGCGTGATCGTCGGCGGCGTCATTGGCTGGCAGGCGGATCTGTGGCTCGGCACAACGCCGTTTGGCCTCATCGTCTTCCTCGCTCTGGGGACGGCGGCGGGGTTCTGGAATGTCTACAAGCTCGCTGCGACGACTTCGTCGCGCTGAGTGGATGAACTAGCCGCATGATGCGGCGAAATGAGACGCCGCTTTTCGCGGCATTGGTGCAACGGCGCGCATGGCGCGGACGCAAGAGGATCTGACCGTGGCGGCTTCCGATCAGGCGAACGACCCGATCCACCAATTCGTCGTGTCCCCCCTGTTCTCCGGGGAGATGGGCGCGGCGTCCTTCACGAACGCTTCGCTGTTCATGGTCATCGTGTCGCTGGCCGTGACCTTCCTGATGGTGGTGGGCACCTCCAGCAAGGACATCGTGCCCGGTCGTCTGCAGGCGGCGGCGGAAATGTCCTATGAATTCGTGGCCTCCACGGTGCGCGGCACCATGGGCCAGGAGGGCATGCGCTTCTTCCCCTTCGTCTTCTCGCTCTTCATGTTCGTGATCTTCTCGAACATCATCGGCCTGATCCCCTACACCTTCACGGTGACGAGCCAGATCGTCGTGACCTTCGCCTTCGCCGCCATGGTCATCGGCATCGTGATCGTCTACGGCGTCATGCGTCATGGCTCGCACTTCCTAGGTCTCTTCGTGCCCTCGGGCGTGCCCGCCGCATTGCTCCCCTTCATCGTGCTGATCGAGATCATCTCTTTCGTGTCGCGTCCCGTGTCCCTCTCGGTTCGTCTCTTCGCGAACATGCTGGCGGGCCACATCACCCTCAAGGTGTTTGGCGCCTTCGTGGCCATGATGCTGGGCGGCGGCGCTTTCGCAGCCTTGCTCTCGCCCCTGCCGCTGCTCGCCATCGTTCTCCTCACCGCTTTCGAGCTGCTCGTCGCGGTGTTGCAGGCCTATGTTTTCGCCATCCTCACTTGCGTCTATCTGAACGACGCAATCCACCCGGGCCACTGATAAATATTGAACAACAAACCGGTCGGCTCAAAAAAACCAACCTAAGGAGTTTTCAAATGGATCCCACCGCAGCCAAGTACATCGGCGCCGGCATCGCCGCCATCGGAATGGGCGCCGCCGCCATCGGCGTGGGCACGATTTTCGGCAGCTTCCTCTCGGGCGCCCTGCGCAACCCGTCGGCCGCTGACAGCCAGTTCGGTCGCGCTTTCATCGGCGCCGCGCTCGCGGAAGGTCTTGGCATCTTCGCGTTCCTCGTCGCGCTGATCCTGCTCTTCGTGGTGAAGTAACCACGCCGGCCCGCGCGCCTGGCGCGTGCGGGCCTTTTCGTTTCTCCGGCTCTTCTGACGGACTCATCTCATGGCGACTTCCAGCGACAGCCACTCGGCCGGCACCCAGGCCCACGGCGGCGCGCCCCATTCGGACGTGTTCCCTCCGTTCGACACCAATCATTTCAGCTCGCAGCTCCTGTGGCTGGCGCTGACCTTTGGCGCGCTTTATCTCCTCATGTCGCGCGTGGCCCTGCCGCGCATTGCGGGCATTCTGGAGAACCGGCAAGACACCATTTCAGGCGATCTCGACTATTCCGTCACCCTGCAGAAGCAGGCGGAAGAGGCGGGCGCCCTGTGCCAGGACATGATCGCAGGCGCGCGCGCCCGTGCGCAGGCCCTTGCGGAAGAAACCCATATCCGGCTCGCCCATGAGGCGGTCGAGCAGCGCAAGACGCTGGAGCAAGATCTCCACGAGCGTCTGGCCGCCGCTGAAGCCCGGATCTCCGAGGCCAAGGCTCGCGCCATGCACAATGTCGAGGAGATCGCCGCCGAGGCGGCCACCGCCATCGTGCAGCAACTCACCGGCAAGACGCCCGATGCATCCAGCATCGCCAGCGCCATTTCCACCGTCAAGATCGCCTGAGCGGAGCCTCCGATGGAATTGAACGCTGCACTTTTCGTCGCCGTCGGCTTTGTTCTCTTCGTGGTTCTGCTTGGTTATCTGGGCGTCCACAAGACCATTATGTCCACTCTTGATGGCCGCATCGCCAGCATCGCCAACGAGCTGGAGGAGGCTCGTCGCATGCGGGCGGAGGCGAAAGCCCTGCTGGAGGCCTATCAGGCCAAGCTCGTCGAGGCCGAGGCTCAGGCCGCCGCCATTGTCGAGCAGGCGCGTCTGGAGTCCGAACTGCTCGCGCAGGAAACCGCCCAGCGCATGGTCGATTTCGTCGAGCGCCATCGCAAGCAGGCCGAGGCGCAGATCCTTATGGCGGAATCGCAGGCCACCTCCGAAGTGCGGGCCTCCGCAGTCGACGCCGCCGTGAAGGCCGCTGAAATCGTCCTGCGCGCGCAGGTGAGCGGCGCTGGCGGCGACGCTTTCATCATCAAGGGCATCGACGATGTGAAGCGCCTGATGAACTGATCAGGATTTTCATTCAAATACACAAAAGCCCCGGAGCGTCGCTTCGGGGCTTTTTGCTGTCTGGGGTTTGAAAGCGCTCGCTTGGTAGGGCGATAACGATCAGCATTCCCCGACCCCCACCCCGTCCGCTGGCGCGGCCGACCCTCCCCACAGGGGGGACGGTATGCAAGCTAACGATCTGAATTATATACGCGAAACGTCTGCCGTTTCCCCTCCCCCTTGTGGGGAGGGGTGCGGGGTGGGGGTCCACGCATCTGTGGCGTTCACGCACGTCGGACACGCAAACCTGTGATGGTTTCAAACTCTATTCGTACAAGCGCACCGCCAGATAACCACCCGTGGCGGCCAGCGCCGTCACGAAGGCGCCCCAGGCCATATCGACCACGCTGACGATCATGGGCCAGTTCTTGAGGGTCGCCAGATTAGTGAGATCGTAAGTCGCATAGGCGAAAAGCCCGAAGAGCGCGCCATAAATCGCCGCCGAACGCCAACTGTCGTCGCGCAGGCCAGCCATGACGCCGAAAATCACAATGCCAACCACATAGAGCCCGTAAAAGAGCCCCGCCACATCCAGCAGGGGCTTCTCCAGCAGCATGCCCTCGAGATTGTCGCGATAGAATGAGCGCGCAATGAAGCCGAGCCAGATGAAGTCCGCAGCCAGGAACACAAAGGCCGTCGAGACATAGGCGATGACGTAACGCATGGCGAATTCTCCGGGGAGCGCGGACGCGGGCCTTCTGTCCTGCCGCTTTCTTACGCAGTCCCGGGACGACTGGATTGCAAGGTCCTTCGGCCAGCGCCCGCAGATGCGGTCCAGACACGCAAAAAGGCCGCCCCCGAAGGGACGGCCTTAATCTTTTCAAGGGACTTGGTCGGTATGGACTTAGAAGTCCATGCCACCCATGCCGCCCATGCCGCCGCCGCCGGGCATCGGCATGGCGGGACGATCCTTCGGGGTGTCGGCGATCATGGCTTCCGTGGTGATCAGGAGGCCGGACACCGAAGCCGCGTCCTGAAGGGCGGTGCGCACGACCTTGGCCGGATCGACGATCCCTGCCTTGATCATGTCCACATACTCTTCGGTCTGGGCGTTGAAGCCGTAGGTCTGGGAGGAATTCTCCAGGATCTTGCCAACAACGATCGAGCCTTCGCAGCCAGCGTTTTCCACGATCTGACGGATCGGGGCTTCGAGGGCCTTGAGGACGATGTTGATGCCGGCCTGGATGTCCGCGTTGGTGCTCTTGAGGGCCGCGACGGCCTTCTTGGCGCGCAGGAGAGCCGTGCCGCCGCCGGGAACAATGCCCTCTTCCACCGCAGCGCGGGTGGCGTTGAGCGCGTCGTCCACGCGGTCCTTCTTCTCCTTGACTTCCACCTCGGTCGCGCCGCCGACGCGGATCACCGCGACGCCGCCAGCGAGCTTGGCGAGACGCTCCTGGAGCTTCTCACGGTCGTACTCGGAGGTGGTCTCCTCGATCTGAGCCTTGATCTGGGACACGCGGCCTTCGATTTCCTTCTTCTTGCCGGCGCCGTCGACGATCGTGGTGTTCTCCTTGTCGATGCGCACCTTCTTGGCGCGGCCGAGCATGGGGAGCGTCACGTTCTCGAGCTTGATGCCGAGGTCTTCGGCGATCATCTGGCCATTGGTCAGGATCGCGATGTCTTCCAGCATGGCCTTGCGACGGTCGCCGAAGCCGGGAGCCTTGACGGCCGCGACCTTGAGGCCGCCACGCAGCTTGTTGACCACGAGGGTGGCGAGCGCCTCGCCCTCAACGTCTTCAGCCACGATCAGCAGGGGCTTGCCGGTCTGCACGACCGACTCGAGCACGGGCAGCATGGCCTGCAGCGAGGACAGCTTCTTCTCGAAGATGAGGATGTAGGGGTCGTCGAGCTCGACAACCATCTTCTCCGCATTCGTGATGAAATAGGGAGAGAGATAGCCACGGTCGAACTGCATGCCCTCGACGACGTCGAGTTCGGTCTCGAGGCTCTTGGCCTCTTCCACCGTGATGACGCCCTCGTTGCCGACCTTCTGCATCGCTTCGGCGATCATCTTGCCGATGGAGGCGTCGCCGTTCGAGGAGATGGTGCCGACCTGAGCGACCTCGTCCGAGGACTTGATCTTCTTGGAGCGGGCCTGGATGTCCTTGATGGCTTCGGTCACGGCCAGATCAACGCCGCGCTTCAGATCCATGGGGTTCATGCCGGCGGCCACATACTTGGCGCCTTCCTTCACGATGGCCTGGGCGAGAACCGTGGCGGTCGTGGTGCCGTCGCCGGCGGTATCGTTGGTCTTCGAGGCCACTTCGCGCACCATCTGGGCGCCCATGTTCTCGAACTTGTCCTCAAGCTCGATCTCCTTGGCGACGGTGACGCCGTCCTTGGTGATGCGAGGAGCGCCGAAGCTCTTGTCGATGACGACGTTGCGGCCCTTGGGGCCGAGCGTCACCTTGACGGCGTTGGCGAGAATGTCGACGCCGCGCAGCATGCGGTCACGAGCGTCAGACGAAAAGCGTACGTCCTTGGCAGCCATTAGATTTTACTCCTGAAAGGGTCTGAAAGGGTGTTCGTGGCTTCAGCCGACGATGCCCATGATGTCGCTTTCCTTCATGATCAGGAGATCCTGACCATTGAGCTTGACTTCCGTGCCGGACCACTTGCCGAACAGCACGCGGTCGCCGGCCTTCACGTCAAGGGCGACGAGCTTACCGGTCTCATTGCGAGCGCCAGGACCCACGGCGACGACTTCGCCTTCCTGGGGCTTTTCCTTGGCACTATCGGGGATGATGATGCCGCCTTTGGACTTCTCTTCGCCTTCAAGGCGCTTTACGACGACGCGGTCGTGCAGGGGACGAAACTTCATGTGAGTGTTCCTGTTTAGCCCGTCCTGCCGTGAGGCTTGGGGGGCATGACCAAACAAAGGTGATTTAGCACTCGTCTAGCTGGAGTGCTAACAGGAGTGCAGATAGGGATGGCTCCGAGGGGTGTCAAGGGACGGGTTGACGAAAAAATGGTCCTGAAACGTCATTTTGCGAAAAAGAACGTCAGCAACGCTATTTTCACTTTTCGGTCAGCAGAGTCGGACATGCGCCTTCGTCCAACAGCCCCCCTCGCGTTTCCAAGTGGCGTCACGGCTGGTTGGTTTCATGAAAACACGACAGAACGAAGACGCCCGAGCCATCCAGCTGGCGCCCATACCCTCCCCCCTGTGGGGAGGGTCGGCGCGCGTAGCGCGACGGGGTGGGGGTCGGGTAATGCGGATCGGGAGCGCGGTTGCAAAGGCGCTAATCGGCAGAGGTGTCGCGACCCCCACCCCGCACCCCTCCCCACAGGGGGGAGGGGAACGGCTGGCGCCCCACGTAGGCATCTGAAATTGAACGCGCTTTATACCCTCCCCCCTGTGGGGAGGGTCGGCCGCGCCAGCGGACGGGGTGGGGGTCGGGGAATGCTGGTCGTTGGCGGGCGGCGCCCATGAGGGTCGCCCTCGCTTTCGGCGTGAACGCCCTCTGCAATTTCATCATCGGCCTGCTGGTGGCGAGGTTTCTGGGGCCGGAGGGTTTTGGTCGCTTCGCCCTGGCGCTGGCCGTGGGGGTGGTGATCCAGATCGCCTGTTTCGACTGGATCAGGCTGGCGGCGGCGCGGTTTGCAGCCACGCGCTCGGGCCAGATCGGGACCCATGCCCGCGCCACCCTCGACGCAAGCTTCGCAACCGTGACCCTGGGGGTTACGATTGCGGGCCTTGGCGCGCTGCTGGGCGGCTTCGACCTGAGCCTGTCGCCAGAGCTTCTGGGACTGGCGCTACTGGCGGCGGTGGTCAACGGCTTCTTTGATTATCAGCAGGCGCTCGTGCGGGCGCGGTTCGAGGATGGGCTCTATGCCCGCCTGCTCCTGACCAAGACCCTGCTCTCGGCGGTCCTGACGGTTGGCGGCGCCTGGCTGACCGGCTCGGCTCTTGTGGCGGTGGCGGGGGTCTGCGCCGCCATGGCGGGCTCGCTCGCCAGCGCCCACCGCGCCCTGCGCCAGGTGGCCGGGGACCGGGATCCCGCAAGCAACGGGCGGGCGCTCGACTTTCTGCGCTACGCCAAGCCCGTGGTCGCCGCGAACCTGCTCTATCTCGCCCTCGCCCTCCTCAACCGCAGCCTGGTGGCGGAGCGCCATGGCTTCGCCGAGGCCGGACAGTTCTCGCTGGCCTTCGATATGGGCCAGCGGATCATCCAGAGCCTGGGGGTGATGCTCGACGTGGTGCTGTTCCAACTGGCTGTGCGGGCGGACAACCGCCACGGCGGCGAGATCGCCCAGGCGCAGGTGGCCCGCAACATGGGCCTCGCCTTCGCCCTGCTCACCCCCGCCTGCCTCGGCCTCTGGCTGGTGCTGCCGAGCCTCGAACAGATCGCCGTGCCCAGCGAATTCCGAGGCCCTTTCGAGCGCTATTTCACCCTTCTTCTCCCCGGCCTCCTCTGTTTTGGCCTTGGCGCCTACGCCATCGCGCCCATTTTCCAGATCGCCCGGCGGACTGGTCCCCTCATTCTGGCGGCCTTGGCGGCCTGCGCGGGGGATCTCGCCCTGCTGGCCCTGCTTCCGCCGGGCGCGGACTCAATCGTCCTCGCCCAGACCGGCGCCATGGCCTGCGGCCTGCTGGCCCTGATTCTCTTCGCCCTGGCGACCCCCGCCCGCTGGCCTTTGGCGCGCGATCTTCTGATCCCCCTGCTCGGCGCCGGGCTCATGGCGGCGGCGCTGGCGCCCCTGCGGGACTGGGAGCCTGGGGCTGGAACGCTGATCGCCCAAATTCTCGCGGGCGCCGCCCTTTATGGGGCCACCCTCTGGGCTTTCGACGCCTGCGGGTTGCGCGCCTCCGCCCTCGCCCTCTGGCGTGATCGGCGCAAAGCCTCCTGAGACAGCCTTGCGCTTTCCTGAGCCCCGCCTAAAGTCGGGCTATCAAAGGGAGGCTTCTGGATATGAGCAAACTGCAATTGACCATGGCGGTCAGCCATTACGACCACATGATCGACATCGCGCTGAAGCGCGTCGAGGTGGAGGGTATCGATCTCAACTTGATGGAGCTGCCGCTCCACGACATTTTCCAGCGCACGGTCGGCTTCGCTGATTTCGACATCGCGGAAATGTCCATGGCCAAATATGTCTCCATGCGCTCCCAGGGCGATGACCGGTTGATCGCTCTGCCGGTCTTCCTGTCCCGCGTCGCCCGCCATTCGGCCATCTATGTGCGCCGCGACCGGATCAAGACCGCCGCTGATTTCGCGGGCAAGCGCATCGGCGTGCCCGAATGGGCCCAGACCGCCGCCGTCTATGGGCGCGGCGTGCTCGCCCATGAGCTGGGCGTGGATCTGCGCACCATCCATTGGGTGCAGGCGGGCCTTGGCGAGGCCGGGCGCGCGGAGAAGGTGCCGCTGCGGCTCCCCGCCGGGCTCGAAGTCACACCCGTCTCCGACAAGTCCCTGACCCAGATGCTCGATTCCGGCGAGCTGGACGGCCTCGTCTGCGCCACCCCGCCCAATTGCTTCCACACCAACAAGGATGTGGTGCGCTTCTACGAGAACCCCACCGAGGCCGAGATGGCCTATGCCAAGGCCAAGAAGATCCTGCCGATCATGCACGGCGTGGTCGTGCGCAAGGCGGTGCTGGACGCGCATCCCTGGGTAGCGGGCAATCTGTTCCACGCCTTCGACACCGCCCGGCGCCATAGCGTGAAGCGCATGATCTTCCCCGGCTCGACCTCGGTGCCCGTGCCCTGGATTACGGACGCCGTGAAGAAGGCGCAGGAGGTCATGGGAAAGGATTTCTGGCCCTATGGGGTCGAGGAGAACCGCCCCACCCTCGAGGCCTTCCTGCAATTCGCCTATGAACAGGGCGTCTGCCACCGCCTGATGAAGCCCGAGGAGCTCTTCCCCGCCCAGACCCTTCAGACCGTGCGCGTCTGAAGACCTATGGCGGGCGGCCCCGGGAACGCGTAAACAGATCCCGCAACCCCAGAGGCCGCCCGTGAGCCAGATCGCCTTTCCAGAACCCGATTCCCGCATCCTCGCCCGTCGCGACGAGATCGTGGCGGGCCTTGCGCGCCTGGTGGCGCCCGAGAGCCTCATCACGACGCAGGACGAGCGCCGCGCCTTCGAGACCGACGCGCTGACCGCCTATCGGCGCCTGCCGCTGGCGGTGGTGCTGCCGCGCAGCACGGAAGAGGTCTCCGCCGTCCTCGCCTATCTGCACGAGGCCGGCGTGAAGGTGGTGGCGCGCGGCGCAGGCACCTCGCTGGCGGGCGGCGCCATTCCGCAGGAGGACGCCGTGGTGGTCGGCGTCTCCAAACTGAACAGGATTCTCGATGTGAGCTATGAGAACCGAACCGCGCGGGTGCAGGCGGGCGTCACGAATCTCGGCATCACCGACGCCATTATGGCCGACGGCTTCTTCTATGCGCCCGACCCCTCCTCCCAGCTCGCCTGCACCATCGCGGGCAATATCGGCATGAACTCCGGCGGCGCCCATTGCCTGAAACATGGCGTCACCACCAACCATATTCTGGGCGTGCGCATGGTGCTGATCGACGGCACGGTGGTGGATATTGGCGGCGATCATCTGGACGCCAATGGCTATGATCTGCTGGGCGTGATCGTCGGCTCGGAGGGCCAGCTTGGCGTGGTGACGGAGGCGACCGTCCGCATCCTGCGCGCCGCCGAAGGGGCGAGGCCCGTGCTCTTCGGTTTCGATTCCAGCGAGGCGGCTGGCGCCTGCGTGGCCGATGTGATCGGCAATGGCATCGTGCCCGTGGCCATGGAATTCATGGACAAGCTCGCCATCGAGATCACCGAGGCCTTCGCCCATGCGGGCTATCCGCTGGACGCAGCCGCCATGCTCATCATCGAGGTCGAGGGCTCCCCCATCGAGATGGAGGCGCAACTGGCGCGCATCGTCGAGATCGCGAAAAAGCATGATGTGCGCACCATCCGCGAGTCCCAATCGGCGCTGGAGGCCGCGCTGATCTGGAAGGGCCGCAAATCAGCCTTCGGCGCCACCGGGCGCGTGGCGGATTACATCTGCATGGATGGCACGGTGCCCACCAGCAAGCTCTCCTATGTGCTGCAACGCACGGACGAGATCGTGAAGGGCTATGGCCTGCGCGTCGCCAATGTGTTCCATGCCGGGGACGGCAACATGCATCCGCTCATCATGTATAATGTGAACGATCCGGCGGAACAGGCGAAGGCGGAAGAGGCGGGCAACGATATTCTCAAGCTCTGCGTGGAGGTGGGCGGATGCCTCACCGGCGAACATGGGGTGGGAATCGAAAAGCGCGATCTCATGCATTTTCAGTTCACGCCCATTGATCTCGATCAGCAGATGCGCGTGCGCGCGGTCTTCGACCCCGGCTGGCTGCTCAATCCCGCCAAGGTCTTTCCGCTCGATCACCGCTTCGCCGCCTGACCTTGGAGCGCCAGCGCCCATGACCTCTCGCCCCACCCTCCACAGACCCCGCAGTGAATCCGATGTGGCGGAAATCGTGATGGACGCGCGCGCCGCCAAAACGCCGCTCGCCATCGAAGGCGGGGGCACACGCGCGGGGCTGGGACGCCCCATGCAGGCGCCAGTCACCATCTCCACGTCGCAACTCAGCGGCATAACGCTCTATGAGCCCGCCGAAATGGTGATCAGCGCGCGCGCGGGCACGCCAGTTTCGGAAATCGAACGAGCGCTCGGCGAGCAGGGGCAGATGCTGCCCTTCGAGCCCATGGATCACCGCGCGCTCTATGGTAGCGCGGGCGATCCCACCATAGGCGCTGTCGCCGCCTGCAACATCTCCGGCCCGCGCCGCATCGCGTCAGGCGCCGCGCGCGATCATCTGATCGGCTTGCGCTTCGTGAATGGCCGGGCGGAGGCGGTGAAATCGGGCGGGCGCGTGATGAAGAATGTCACGGGGCTGGATCTCGTGAAGCTCGTTTGCGGCTCCCATGGCACGCTGGGCGTCATCACCGAAGTGACCTTCAAACTGCTGCCCAAGCCACGCCGCACCGCGACCCTTGTGATCGAGGGCCTCGATGACGAACGCGCAGTGGCCTGCATGTCTGCGGCTCTGGGGTCGCAATTTGAAGTCAGCGCCGCCGCCCATCTGCCGCAGGGCGCATCTGGCGAGAGCGCGCGCACATATCTGCGCATCGAACATTTCCCCGACTCCGTCGCCTATCGCATGGAGGCGCTGGAAAAGCTGCTCGCCGCTTTCGGGCCGATGACGCGGCTTGATCATGAGCCCTCCCTCAATTTCTGGCGCGATCTGCGCGATGTCGGCCCGCTGGTGCGGCCATCCGAGTCAGTCGTGTGGCGGATCTCGGTGGCCCCCACGCGCGCGCCGCATTTGATGCGTGTGATCCGCGAAACCGTGCAGGGCGAGTGCTTCTATGATTGGGGCGGCGGCCTCGTGTGGTTCGCCACAGCGGCGAATGGCGATTGCGGCGCGGGCGCCATTCGGAGGGCGCTGGGCGCAACCGGCGGCCATGCGACCCTGACGCGCGCGCCCGACGCCCTGCGCGCTGCGCTCGATGTGTTCGAGCCGCTGACGCCTGCGCTGATGAAGCTCACGCGCGGCGTCAAGGCGAGCTTTGATCCGCAGGGCCTGTTCAACCCCGGCCGCATGTACGCGGATCTGTGAGGGCGAGGACGACATGAA
>CAMDOY010000086.1 GCA_945903655.1 Rhizobium sp. Q54
GACCGCAACAGCGGCAATATCGACGCCATCATGAAGGACACCCGGGAGCTGACCGCCCGCCTCAACGGCGCCTCGGCCAAGCTTGACGGCCTGCTGGGCGCCTCCGGCAGCCCGGGCATGTTCGACGATGTGGCGGACGCCGCCAAGTCCATGCGCAAGCTGGCGGATAACCTGGAGGTGCGCACCAAGGAGATCGCCACCAGCGTCAAGCAGTTCACCGGGCCGGGCCTGCGCCAGTACGAGGCCCTGGCGACCGAGGGGCGCCGGACCCTGGAGGAGATCAACCGCGCGGTGAAGTCGCTGGAGAAAAACCCCCAGCAACTAATCTTTGGCGCCAAGCCCCAGGTGCCCGAACATAGCGGGCGGTGAGGTGGCTCACCACACGATTTCTTGATCAAATCCTATTAATTGAGATTTTCGCGATTTTTGCATTGCCAAGGCTAAAAGCTTGGTCTATTCACATATCAGCTCTTAAGTGAGCGCTCTGGAGATCGCAACCCTCCCGCGATCATCTGGAACCACCTCAACCGCCCCCACGGCTTGCCGTTTCGGGGCGGTTTTTTTTTGCGCTGGCGGCGGGGCGCCTTGTTTCAGATCAGAGCCAGAGAGCAAAAATTCGTATTTATTTTCAAAGGGGAGCTGATTCAGACCATCTGGAGTGCGTCATGAGATTTCCCAGTCTTTGGACCGGCCCTGACATCGCCGACCCCTTCCGCATCATGCGACGCGAGATAGATGAACTCTTCAGTGATTTCGCCCAGCGCATGCCTGTCACCGAAGGCGGGCTGCGGGCGCCCGCCATCAATGTGGCGGAGACCGATGGGCAGATCGAGATCACCGCCGAACTGCCCGGCGTCGCCCAGAAGGACATCAAGCTGGCCATCGAGGGCAAGCGCGTGGTGCTGACCGGCGAGAAGAAGCAGGAGACGAAGAAGGAGGAGAAGGGCTGGCATGTGATGGAGCGCAGCTTCGGCTCCTTCCGCCGCGAAATCGACCTGCCCTTCGAGCCGCCCGCCGATGCGGTGGAGGCCAGCTTCGAAAACGGCGTGCTCTATCTCAGCGTGAAGAAACCCGCCGCCCTGAAGCAGCAGCAAAAGACCATCGAGATCAAGGCGGGCGCCCCCAAGGCGCAGATTGCGCAGGGGCAGGCTGGGGAGCAGTCCGGCAAGCAGGGCGGCAAGGCGGCCTGAGTTGAGCGTCTTGCTTAAGTCTCTGAAATAAAGCGCAACTTCATACCCTCCCCCCTGTGGGGAGGGTCGGCCCGCGTCAGCGGGACGGGGTGGGGGTCGCGAAATGCTGATCGGCAGCGCGGCGGCCAAAAGCGCTAATTTCAGAGATTGCGCGCCCCCCACTCTCTCATCTCTCCCCACGAGGGGGAGAGAAGCTGCTGGCGTCCCGCGTTAAAAAACGCCCCCTACTCCATCACCGCCGCGCGCAGGATGCACACCATCGTGGCGCGCGCCGGTTCTCCCGACAGGTTGCGGATCACATGCGGGCGGTCGCAGCGGTAGCGCAGCGTCTCGCCCGCTTTGGCGGTTTCGCGCACCCCGGCCACCTCGACCTCGAGCTCGCCTTCCAGCACCGACAGGCATTCCACCGAGCCATGCTGGTGGGGCTCGGAGGCGAGGACGCCGTCGGGTTCGGCGCTGAACATGTACCATTGCAGCCATTCCACCGTCTTGATCCAGCCGATGATGGCGAGGTGGCATTTGCCGTCTTCGGAGACCAGATTCGGCGTCTCGTTGCGGGTGGATTTCTCGATGAAGGGCTCGTCCTCGGAGCCCTGAAGCACGCGGTCGATGGAGACGTCCAGCGCCTGCGCCAGGCGCCAGATGGTGGCCAGCGTGGGGTTGGTCTCGTTACGCTCGATCTGGCTGATGATGGATTTGGCGACGCCGGAATGATCGGAAAGTTCGGACAGGGACATGCTGTGCGCCTTGCGCAGGCGCATCACCGCCCGGCCCAACTGGCCCGACAGCGCGAAGGCGCCGGCCTCCAGAGCCTTGGCCTTGTCCTTGCCCTCAACGCCCATAAACCCGCCCGCACCGTTTGATGGATAATCCACTTCCGTTCGTTATACAGAACAGAGCCAACCTTGCCCACTGGGGAAATGGCCCACGGGGCGGTCCATCAAAGAAATTTTTTGCTCTTCTCGCCCCAGATCACCAACAACCCGGCCACGGTGACGATGGCCGCGCCCAGCAGCACGGTGAGCGTGGGAAACTCCCCCAGAAAGACCATGCCCAGTCCCAGGATCCAGATCATCGAGACATATTCGAAACAGGCGATGACGGAGGCGTCCGCCAGCACATAGCCGCGCGTCATGAGGATCTGGCCCAGGCCACCCAGAAGCCCCGCGCTGATCAGCAGGACCCAATGGGAGGGCTCGCTCGGCGTCACCCAGGCCAACCCCTGCATGGCCTGGGCGAGGGGCCAGGACGAGGGCCAGAGCGCGCCCAGCAGCATCATCAGCAGGCCCATGCAGCCCGCCGTGAATTGAAAATAGAAAACCACCGCGCCCATATGCTCGGACTGCACCAGGCGGCTTGTCTGGATCATGGCCAGCGCCACGCAGAAGGCGGCCGTGAGCGCCATGCAGGCCCCGATGGCGCCGCGCGAAAAGCCCTGGTCGCCCGTGCCCAGATGCTCCCACAGCATGACGACGACGCCGACAAAGCCCAGCGCAACCCCGAACCAGCGCCCCGGCCCCACCCGCTCCCCCAGCCAGATGGCGGCGAGGATCACGATGATGAGCGGCGCCGCGTAGCCCACCACCGTCACATCCGCCAGCGGCAGAAAGGCGAAGGCGCCGAAGTTCAGGGTCATGCTGCCCGTGCCCGCCAGGGAGCGCAGCAAATGCCCGCCCACCCGGCGCGTGCGCAGGGCGCCCGGAAACTCGCCGCGCTGCATGAGCCAGACGACGAGCACGATCAGCGCGAAGAAGGACCGGAACGCGACAAGTTCGCCCAAGGGATAATGGGACAGGCCCTTCATGATCGCCATCATGCAGGCGAAAACGAAGGTGGAGGCGATCTTGTAGGCGATTCCGGCGAGCATTCCCTAGAACGCGCCCGGGAAGGTTCCGCCATCAATGAGGAAGTTCTGGCTGGTGATATAGCCCGCCTGGGCGCTGGCGAGATAGGCGCAGAGCTGGCCGAACTCTTGCGGGTCGCCGAGACGCCCGGCCGGGATCGTCTTGGTGCGCGCCGCCAGCACGGCGTCAGCGGTGGTCCCTTGCGCCTTGGCCGCCCCCGCCGCGATGGTGCGCAGCCGGTCGGTCAGGAAGGCGCCGGGCAGGATGCTGTTGATGGTGACATTGGACCCCGCCACCTGCCGCGCCACGCCCGCCACGAAGGCCGTGAGGCCCGCGCGGGCGCCGGACGAGAGATCAAGCTGGGGCAAGGGCATCTTCACCGAACCGGAGGTGATGTTGATGATGCGCCCGAACTTGCGGGCCACCATGCCGTCGATGACGCCCTGAATGAGTTCAATGGGCGTGATCATGTTGCTCTCCACCCCCGCCACCATGTCGGCGTGGGAGAGTTGGCGGAAATCCTTCGGGGGAGGTCCGCCATTGTTGTTGACGAGAATATCGACCTCGGGCAACGCCGCCAGAAGGGCCTTGCGGCCTTCGGGCGTGCCGACATCAGCGGCGATGGGGATCACATGGGCGCCCGTGGCCTCAGCTATGGCCTTGGCGGTCGCCTCCAGCGTGGCGGCGTCGCGCCCGTTGATGACGACCTCGCAACCCGCTTCAGCCAAAGCCATGGCGCAGGCCCGGCCCAGCCCCTTGCTCGATGCGCAGATGATGGCGCGCTTGCCCTTCAGTCCCAGATCCATGCCGCTCGCTCCCCTGTCAGCCCGTGAGGACCTGCTCGCCCGCGCCCGCCCATTCCAGCATGCCGCCGGTGAAATGGGCGCGGATGTCCATGCGGCCGGAGTCCTGCGCCAGGCCCAGCGCCGTGATGGAGCGCTTGCCCGAGCGACAATGGAGCACGATGCGCTGGCCAGGCTTGGCCGCTGGCAGAGCGGCGGGGTCGAAGACCGAGAGCGCGTTGAGGCTGGCGCCGGGGATGCGGCCAGCGTCCCATTCGTAGCCTTCGCGCACGTCAACGAGCGCGATGGAGCCATCCGCAAGGCCTGCTTTGAGTTCTGCGAGGCTCACGTCCTCGACTACGATCCTGTCCATGGGTCCTCCAGGGGTTTGTGCATTCTGCGTCTGGAATAGCCCAGCGCGGGCTGCGGGGAAAGCTCAGGGGGCGGCGATGGGCCAGAACCCCGCAATTTCCGCCACGACGAAGAGGGCGGCGCCCGCAAAAAGCATCACGAAGGGATGCAGCTTGGGCCGCAGGGTCAGCACAGCGCCCGCCCCCACCGCCGCCGCCCAGGTGAGCATGCTGTTGCCGGACAGGCGAATGATGGAGATGGCGCCCGCGAAGATCAGGCCCACCGCCACAGGCGCCAACCCCGCCTCCAGCGCCGTATGCCAGTCCCGGCCCCGGTAGCGGTCATAGACCCGCGCCACCATGAGCGTGAGGATGGAGGCGGGCAGGAACATCGCGAGGGTCGCCACAATGGCGCCCGCCCAGCCCCCGACTTTCCAGCCGATGAGGGTGGTGAGCATGGCCCCCGGCCCCGGCGCCACCCGGGCGATGGAGAAGAGATCGATGAACTCGCGCGCCGTGATCCATTGCATGACATCGACGACCTCGCGCTGCAGGGGTGCGAAAATGCTGGGCCCGCCGCCGATCGACAGCAGCGAGAAGGGCACGATGATGACCGTGAGGCCTAGGAGCGGATTGTCACGCATCCAAGCCTCCTTGGCGACGCCCTCGCGGCCAGGCCAGCGCCACGCTGAGGGGCGCGGCCACCAGGGCCACCGGCGCCAGCGGCCATTGCAGGATGCCGATGGCGACAAAGACCCCGAAAGCGATGACAGCAGGCGCCGCCTTGCGGCAGCCATGCAGGGCGCCCATGGTTCCCATGCGCAGAACCATGCCCACCGCCGCCGCCGCAATGCCATCCATGGCCGAATGGAAGAAGGGGATCTTGATGGCCTCGTCGTAGAGCGTCGCCACCGCGATCACCAGAAAGAAGGGCCCCGTCAGCACCGCCCCCAGCGCCACGATAGCGCCCAGCGGCCCACGCAGGACCTGTCCAATATAGACCGCCATGTTCGACACATTGGCGCCCGGCAAAACCTGCCCCAGCGCCAAGCCAGCCAGAAACTTCTCGTTGGTCAGCCAGCCCTTTTGGCCCACGGTGATGCGATGCATCCAGCCGGTGACGCCGCCGCCGAAGCTGGAGGCGCCAACCGTGAAAAAGACGCGAAAGATGTCGCGCAGCGGGACCCTTGGGGGCGTATCAGACATGGTCGATCCATTGGGGCGACCGAATCGCCGCGCCCTCCCCGTCAGCTTAGACCATTATCGCGCCGGGAAATGCGCCTGCCAGTGACGGGCGATGTCAAGCCGCGTCGCCACCCAGACGCCCTCGTGGCCCTGCACATAATCAAGGAACCGCGCCAGCGCCGCCGCGCGCCCCGGTCGGCCCACGAGGCGGCAATGGAGGCCCACCGACAGCATCTTGGCCGCCCCCTCCTGCCCCTCGCGGTAGAGATAGTCGAAGGAATCCTTCAAATAGGCGAAGAACTGGTCGCCGGAGTTGAAGCCCTGGGGGGTGGCGAAGCGCATGTCGTTGGCGTCCAGCGTATAGGGCACCACGAGCTGGTCGCGCCCGTCCTTGTGGGTCCAGTAGGGCAGCTCATCCGCATAGGAATCCGCGCAATAGGCGAAGCCGCCCTCCTCCGTCACCAGATCCAGCGTATGGATGGAGGTGCGCCCGGTGTACCAGCCCAGAGGCCGCTCGCCGGTGACCTCAGTATGCAGGGCGATGGCGTCTTGCATATGAGCGCGCTCGGCCTCGGCGGTGTAGTCCTTGTATTCGATCCATTTCAGCCCGTGGCTGGCGATCTCCCACGCCGCCTCCTTCATGGCGGCGACCTGCTCGGGACTGCGCGCCAGCGCGCTGGCGACGCCGAAGACCGTGACAGGCATGCGCCGCGCCGTGAACATGCGCCACAGCCGCCAGAAGCCTGAGCGGGCGCCATATTCGTAGATGCTCTCCATGTTCCAGTGGCGCTGGCCAGGCCAGGCGGCGGCGCCCACGATCTCGGAGAGGAAAGCCTCGGAGGCCGCGTCCCCATGCAGGATATTGTTCTCCCCGCCCTCTTCATAATTCACCACGAACTGCACGCAGATCTTCGCCCCGCCGGGCCATTTGGGATCAGGCGTGGTGCGGCCATAGCCGCGCATGTCACGGGGGTATTGGGTCATGGGTAGGGGCCTGCCGGGGGTTGTGATGCGTTGGCGGCAGGGTAGCGCAGGTTCGCGGGTGGGGGAAATGGCGGGAGGCATCGGCAAAGCCCAGCTTCCCCACCCCCAAAAACCCATGAAGTTTACATACAACCCCGCCTCTGATCATATGCGCCCGCCTCGGTGAGCGGGGCCGCAGGCGCGGGCCTGCGCTGGGCGTTGGGCAGGAAACGGGACGGATGGCGCATTATCGTTTGACTGTGGATACGGGCGGCACATTTTCTGATTTCGTCTATGTGAACGACGAGACCCGCGAGGTCTCCGTCGCCAAGATACCCTCAACCCCCGACGATCCCTCCCGCGCCATTCTGGCGGGCGTGGAGGAATTGATCGCGCGGGGCGTGGCCCCCGAAGAAATCCGCTATTTCTGCCATGGCACCACGGTCGGCACCAACGCCCTGCTCGAAGGCAGGGGCGTGCGCACGGGCCTCATCGTCACCAAGGGCTTTCGCGGCATCTATGAGGTGGCCGAGCAATCGCGCCCCCACGGCCCCGCCATCTTCGACATCATGTATGACCGCCCGCCCATGCTGGTGCCGCCCAGCCGCACCGGCGAGGCCGCCGAGCGCGTGTCCTCCGAAGGCGAGATCATCGAGGCGCTGGACGAAGAAGCCCTGCGCGAAACCGCCCGCGCCCTGCGCGAGGAGGATGTGCAATCCATCGCGGTGTGCCTGCTCTTCTCGTTTCTGACGCCGCAGCATGAACAGCGCGTGCGCGAGATCCTGGCCGAAGAGATCCCCGGTTGCAGCGTGTCGCTCTCCAGCGAGATCGTGCCGCAGATCCGCGAATATTATCGGCTCTCGACCACGGTCATCAACGCCTATCTGCAACCCATTCTGGCGCGCTACATCGACAATCTCGACGCGCGGCTGAAGGGGGCTGGCGTCACCACGCCGCAGAAATACATCATGCAGTCCAACGGCGGCATGGCGACCTTCGAGGCCACAGCGAAAAAGGCCGTCGCCACGGTGCTTTCAGGCCCCGCAGGCGGCATCACCGCCAGCGTCCACGCCTGCCGCACCACGGGGGTGCAGAACCTCATCACCTTCGACATGGGCGGCACCTCCTGCGATGTGGCGCTGATCAAGGACGGCGAGCCCTCCATCTCCAATCGCGGCAAGGTGGAGGGGCGCGATGTGGCCCTGCCCATGATCGACATCAACACGGTAAGCGCAGGAGGCGGCACGCTGGCCCATGTGGACCGTTTCGGCGAGCTTGTGGTGGGCCCGCAGAGCGCCGGCGCCATGCCCGGCCCCGCCTGCTACATGCGCGGGGGAACCCAGCCCACCATCACCGATTGCAATCTGGTGCTGGGCTATCTCAGCCCCGGCAATTTTCTGGGCGGCAAGATGGCGCTCGACGCGCAGGCCTCGCGCGATGCGCTGGCGAACGCCGTCGCCAAGCCGCTGGGCCTCAGCATCGAGGATGCGGCTGAAGGCATCGTGCGTATCATCAATGTGAAGATGCAGGAGGCCATCAAGGCCATCTCCACCATGCGCGGCCATGATCTGCGCGACTTCATGCTGCTGGCCTTTGGCGGCGCGGGGCCTTTGCATGCCGGACGCATCGCGCAGGATCTGGGCATGGCGGGCGTGGTGGTGCCGCTCTATCCCGGCGTCTATTCGGCCATGGGCCTTGTGATGAGCGACGTGAAGCACGACTATATCCGCTCGCGCCTCACCGCCCTGTCGAATGTCACGGAAGCGCAGGTTAACACGGTCTTCGCCCAGCTTGAGACGCAGGCGCGCGCGGATCTGGCGCAGGAGCATTTCGCAGAGGCGCAGTCGGACATCGAATATGCGCTGGACATGCGCTACGCCGGTCAGGGCTATGAAATCACCCTGCCCTGCGCCGCGCCCCTCGCCCCCGGCGATCTCTTGAAATTGCGCGCCGCCTTCGATGAAGAACATCGCAAGATGTTCGGCCATACCGCGCCCAACGAGCCCGTCGAGATCGTCTCCTATCGCCTGCGCGGCATAGGCCGCGTGCCGCCGGTGGAGCTGCCGGAGTTTGAACGCACCGGCGCGCCCCTGTCGGAGGCGCTACGCGAAATGCGCCCGGCGCGCTTTGACGGCAAGACGGTGCAGTGCCCCGTCTACCAGCGCGAGCGGCTGGATGTGGGCGCGACCTTTGAAGGCCCCGCCATCATCGACCAGCTCGATTGCACCACCGTCGTGCCGCCCGGCCAGAGCGTGCGCATCGACACCTATCGCAACATGATCATCACCATCGGAGCGGCCTGACATGAGCAGCCCAACCGAACACAAGCTAGACGCGGTCGAACTCGAGATCATCAAGGCCAGCCTTGATGGCATCGTGCAGGAAATGCAGAATTCGCTGTTCCGCACGGGCTATTCCACCATCGTGCGCGAGAGCCAGGACGCCTCCTGCGCCATCATGAACGCGGTGGGCGATGTGGTGGCCCAGCATGTGGTGCTGCCGCTGCATATCGGCTCCTTCCCGGCCTGCTGCCAGGCGGTGATCCGCGAATATGACGACATCGAGGAGGGCGACGCCTTTCTCATCAACCATCCCTATGAGGGCGGCAGTCCGCATGCGCCGGACATGTGCGTCATCACGCCTGTGTTTGCGCAGGGCGCCCTGATCGCCTTCACCGGCTCCATCGCCCACAAGAGCGACATTGGCGGGCCAGTGCCCGGCTCCTGCTCGGGCCAGGCGAAAGAGACCTTCAACGAGGGCCTGCATCTGCCCGCCGTGCGCTATCAGCGCGCCTTCAAACGTAACACCGAGATCGAGCGCATCATCGGCGCCAACAGCCGCACGCCCGAGCTGGTGCTGGGGGACATTCGCGGACAGCTCGGCTCCAGCCGTCTGGGCGAGCAGCGCCTGCGCGAACTCACCACGAAATTCGGCCAGGCCAAGACCCTCGCCAGTTTCGACCGCCTGCTGGAACTGGCCTGCCTGCGCATGAAGGCGGCCATCGCCGAATGGAACGACGGGCGCTACGAGGCCGAGCGTTTTGTGGACGACGATGGCGTGCGGCTCAACCAGCCCGTGCGCATTCATGTGGTGGTGGAGAAGAAGGGCGATTCCATCACCTTCGATTTCACCGGCAGCGACGACCAGACCGTCGGCCCCGCCAATATCCGCCCGCCGCTGGTGCGCGGCGCCATCGCCTATTGCCTGATTGCGCTGGTCGATCCGCATATCTTCATCAACAGCGGCCTGATGCGCGCCTTCGATATCAGGGTGCGTGAAGGCAGCGTGATGAATCCGCGCTTCCCCGCCCCGCTCAACACCTACAATCCGACCGTTCACGCGACGGTGGAATCGGTCTTCGCAGCGCTGGTGAACATCATGCCCGCCAAGGCGCGCGCCGATGGTTGCGGCAGCCGCTCGATCATTCTGGGCGGGCGCAGCACCAAGGCCGGGCAGAGCTATGTGCAATATGAAATTCTGGGCGGGGGCGCGGGCGCGCGCAGCTCGAAGGATGGGGCGTCGGGCACCTCCGTCAACCAGTCCAACGCCAAGATCGCGCCCATCGAGATCATCGAGAGCGAGTTCCCCACGCGGGTGCTGCGCTTCGAGCTGATCCCCGATTCCGGCGGCGTCGGCGCCTTTCGCGGCGGGCTTGGCATTCGCCGCGAATATGTGAACCTGCAGGATGCGCGCTTCTCCATCCGCTCCACCAAACATGTCATCGCGCCGGAAGGCGCTGCAGGCGGCGGCAAGGGGCGCACGGGCGACATCGTGGTGAACGCGGGCCGCGAGACCGAAAAGCGCCTGCCCACGCGCTATGCGGATTATCCGCTCAAAGCGCAGGACGTGTTCTGCCTCGACACCCCCGGCGGCGGCGGGCTTGGGGATCCGCACAAGCGCGATCCCGCCAGCGTGGTGGCCGATGTGAACGAGGGCTATGTGACCCCGCAGGCGGCGCTGCGCGACTATGGCGTGGCGCTGGTGAAGAAGGGCCGCAAATACGAACTGGCCGCCAAGCCGAGAAAATGAACGGGCGCCTGCGCAGGGCACGCCATTGACGCGGGCGCCGAAGATGATCGAAAACAGGTTCCACATGCGGTGGGCGCCCTCAGTGGGATTGTCCCACGCCGCCATTCACAAGGGGAGAACGCCATGAAATTCACGGATCAGGTCGCCATCGTCACCGGCGCGGGACGCAATATCGGCGAGGACATTTCCAAGCTGCTCGCCAAGAATGGCGCGACCATCGCGGTCGTGGATCTTGATCCGGGTCGCGGCGCCAAGGTGGCGGCTGACATTGTGGCCGCTGGCGGCAAGGCCAAGAACTTCGTCTGCGACGTGTCGAAGGAAGAGGACATTCTGCAATGCGTGGCCGACGTGGCGGCGGCCTTCGGGCGCATCGACATGCTCATCAACAATGCGGCCATCTCCGACAACAAGAACATGTTCGATCTGACCACCGCCGAATGGAATCGGGTTCTGGCGATCACCCTCACCGCGCCCTTCGTCCTGACGAAGGCCGTGGCGCAGGAGATGATCAAGGCGGGACGCGGCGGGCGGATCGTCAATGTCAGCTCCACCTCCGGTTATTTCGGCCGTGATCGGGCCACCGCCTATACGGCGGCCAAGGGCGGCGTGGTGAATTTGACCAAGTCCCAGGCCATCCAGCTGGCGCCCCACAAGATCCGCGTCAATGCGGTGGTGCCCAACAAGATCGGCTCCCCCGTGGGCAAGGACGAGTTCGACCCCACGCGCCCCGTGGTCAATCTGGTCGGGCGCCCGGGCGTGCCCGAGGATCTGGCCAATGCGGTGCTCTTCCTGGTGTCGGAGGAATCCTCCTTCATCGTGGGCACGGCCCTCTTCGTCGACGGCGGCTGCACCACCATGATGCCCGGCAACACCTGAGAAAAAACAGGGCCGGTCTTGTGGAAGCCGGCCCACTTTGCCAAGATTGCGCATGACAACAATTCGGCGCCTCGGCGCCCACGGGAGTGACGCAAGATGCATGACGCGCCGCATGAGGCCTTCAAGGTCATTCGGGACATCGAATTCGTGAAGCGGGGCGAGCAGTCCTTGGCGGGCGACCTCTATCTGCCTTCGGACAACCCCAACGCGCCCTGCATCGTGGCGGTCCATGGCGGCGCCTGGCAGCGCGGCGGCCCCAAGAGCTATGCGCGGCTGGGCCCCTATTTCGCCAAGCAGGGCATCGGCGTCTTCGCCGTCACCTATCGCTTTGCGCCCAAAAACCTCT
>CAMDOY010000087.1 GCA_945903655.1 Rhizobium sp. Q54
CAGGAATTGGTGGCGGCGAAAATGGATCGGGTGACCCTGACCGCCTTGATCCGCTCGGCCTCCGTCATGCAGCTGCCCGCTCCCCCCAAAGCGGCGCAGACCCCGAACCGGGCTGAGGTGAGCCGCGTGATCTTCGGCCAGCCGACGCCGGTGGCGGGAACCTTCGGCGCTTCGGCGAGCAGCCTGTCCACGGGCGCCTTCACGGGGCCAGCGGTCGCCAGCCTGGCGCCTGCGGCTTCGACGATGGACATCAACACCCTGGCGAGCCGCTGAATGCACAGATCACATGTGCGGCAAATGATCCCTCACCGCATTGACGCTGCGGCGGGAGACGGCTAGTTCTGCATTCAAATAGTTTAGGTCTCTCATATGGCCGAAGAAGAAGCCCTTCCGAAACAGCTTGCAGCTTTTCCCAAGAAGGCCATGATGCGCTCCGACCCTGGGTTTGCGAAAGACGCCGTGACATGACACTCGCCACTTCAGCCGCATCGGACGCCGCCAGCGGCGTGCAGCCGCAACTCGTGATCGACAGGGTCACCAAACAATTCGGCGAAGGACCGGGGTCAGTTCTCGCCATCGACGACATGTCCTTCAACGTCATGCCCGGCGAATTCGTCTCGGTCATCGGGCCTTCGGGCTGCGGCAAGTCGACGCTCTTCAACATCATCGGCGGCTTGCTCGACGAATACGCCGGCGACGTGCTGATCGAGCGCGAGCGCATCGCGGGCCCGCACAAGGCCGTGGGCATGGTGTTTCAGGAGGAGTCCACCTTCCCCTGGCGCAATGTCATCGACAACGTGGCTTTCCCGCTGGAACTGCTGGGCGTCAACAAGTCCGAGCGGCTCGACCTCGCCCATCATTTCATCGATCTCGTGGGCTTGAAGGGCTTCGAGAAGCTCATGCCCTCAGCCCTTTCGGGCGGCATGCGCCAGCGCGTCTCCATCGCCCGCACGCTGGTCTCCAAGCCGCAGATCCTGCTCATGGACGAGCCCTTCGCCGCGCTCGACGAGCAGACCCGCCTGCTGCTGGGCGACAAGATCACCCAGATCCAGCAGGACCTGAACCAGACCACCCTGCTGATCACCCACAATCTCACGGAGGCCGTGCAGCTCTCCGACCGGATCGTGGTGATGACCTATCGTCCGGGCAAGGTGAAGCGCATCGTCGATATCAAGCTGCCGCGCCCGCGCACCTCCGATGTGGTGTCGAGCGACGCCTTCGGCCATTATGTCGCAGAAATCTGGTCTGATCTGCGCGAGGAAGCCACCCGCGGCATGGTGGATTCGGAATCAGCGCAGCGAGGCGGAAGCCGTGGCTAGCTCATCGCTCGCGCAACACCGCGCCATCCCCATCATTCTGGGCGCCAGCACCATCATCGGCGCCTTCGTGGTGCTGGAGGTGCTGCTGCGCATGGGCGTGGTGAACAAATATGTGGTGCCCCTGCCCAGCCAGGTGGTGATGGCGCTCGAGCGCATCATCGTCGAGGAGAACATCTTCGGGCGCATGCGCGAGACGGCTTATGAAATGGTCGTCTCCTGCGTCATGGTGATTGTTCTGGGCGTGCCCATCGGCTCCTTGCTCTATCGCTGGCGGTCGCTGCGCAGCGCGGTGCTGGACTGGATCGCCGCCATGGCGGCGGCGCCCCTGGTGCTCGCCTTTCCGCTCTTTCTCGTGATGTTCGGCCGCAGCCCCACCACCGTGATCGTCATGTCGGTGATCACGGGTCTGGCGCCCATCATCATCAAGACCACCGAGGGGCTTCTTGGCGTGCGCCCCGTGCTGATCAATGTGGGCCGCAGCCTGAAGCTGACGGACGCGCAGATGTTCCGCATGATCCTGCTGCCTGCGGCGCTGCCCACCATCTTCTCCGGCATCCGCCTGAGCTGGACCTTCGTGCTCATCTCCGTGGTGGGCATCGAATTCCTGATCAATCTGGGCGGCCTTGGCCAACTCATCAACGACCTTTCGGAGCGTTACGACCTGCCGGGCACCTATGGCGCCATCGGCTTCGTGATCCTCGTCAGCGTCGCCTTCTTCATGATTCTGGAGCGCGTGGAAACATGGCTGCGACCGGCCAAGTAAAGACCCCCACCGCCACCATGGGCTGGGCCAAGTCTGGCCGGGGCTCGTCGCGGTCGACGAACATGATCCGCGCCGGGATCTTCTTCGGCATGGCCATCTCATGGGAGGCGCTGTCGCGCTCGGGACTTCTGTTCCGCGACGTGGTGCCCTCGCTCTTCTCCATCTGGGCCTCCATCTGGAAGCTCGTCGCGAGCCCCGTGTTCTACGCCAATCTGCAGGTCACGGCCTGGGAGATCTTCGCCTCGCTGGCGATCGGCAGCGGGCTCGGCATCACGGTGGGCATCATATTGGGCGCGAACCGCTTTCTGGGCGCGGCCTATGAGCCCTATGTCTATTACATCGCGCCGACACCGCGCATCATCTTCTTTCCGGTGATGATCATGTGGTTTGGCGTTGGCGTCGCCTCCAAGATCGCTCTGGGCGCGCTCTCCTGCTTCTTCACCGTGGCGCTCTCCACGGCGGGTGGCATGCGCGAGGTCGATAAGGTGCTGATCCGGGTCGGGCGCAGCTTCCGCGCGACGCCCTGGCAGATGGCGACGAAGATCTATCTGCCGGCCATGCGCACGCCAGTGCTGAACGGCATTCGCCTGGGCTTCGGCACGGCGACGGTGACCTGCCTGCTGGCGGAGACCAAGCTCTCCAATCAGGGGCTGGGCTACATGATCATGCAGATCTACGCCCGTTTCGACATGCCCTCGCTCTATGGTCTCTTGATCATCGTCTTCATCATCGCGGGCGTCGGCAATCTCATTCTCGGCAAAGTGACGGGCACCTCGGCCTGAGGCTGCTCGTTTCCCGTGACTTTTCATGCGCGCCGGTGCACGGTGGCGCTCAGAAAATCATTGGGGAAACACCATGTACAGATCACGTCGTCACGCCCTGAAAATCAGCGCAGCCGCCTTGCTGGTCATGGGCATCACCCTGTCAGCCGCGCCAGCCCTCGCGCTCGACAAGATCAAACTCGCCATCGGCAATCCGGGCGTGGGCGAGACCGAGGTTCCTGACCTCGGCATGAAGCAGGGCATCTTCCAGAAGCACGGGATCGAGCTCGAAATCCTCTACACCCAGGGCAGCGCGGAGACCGTGCAAGCGGTTGTTTCGGGCGGCGTGGACATCGGCTGCGCCGTGGGCACGGTGGGGGCCTTCGCGGCCTTCTCGAAGGGCGCGCCGCTGCGCATCATCGGCGCCTCCTTCACGGGGGACTCCAACATGTTCCTCTATGTCCCTGCGGATTCGCCGATCCGCAAGGTGGAGGACGCCAAGGGTAAGACCGTGGCCTTCTCCAATACGGGCTCGTCCTCCCACATGATGGTGCTGGAGGCGAAAAAACAGTTCGACACCGACTTCAAGGCGACCGCCACGGGCGGCGGCCCCGCTACCTTGACCCAGGTCATGAGCGGCCAGGTGGATGTGGGTTGGTCAGGGGCGCCCTTCGCGGTGGACATGCTGGAGGCCGGACGCATCCGCCTCATCATGAAGGCCTCGGATCTCACGACCATGGCCGGCCAGACCTCGCGCGTGATCACCGCCAATGTTCAGGATCTGAAGAAGCGGCCCGATCTCTACGCCCGCTTCATGGACGCCTATCGGGAGACCATCGACTGGATCTACGATACGCCCGAGGGTGTGAAGGCCTATGCGGACTGGGCGAAGGTTTCGGAGGCCATCGGCAAGCGGTCCCTCGGCGAATTCCTGCCCAAGGCCGCCGTGCAGACCGACGAGGTGCGCGGGATCGACCAGAACATGCGTACGGCCCTGGACGCCAAATATATCTCCGCGCCGCTCACCAAGGAGCAGATCGCGGAGCTGGTCCAGATTCCGGCGCGAGGGAAGAAGTGAGCGGAGCTCAGATCTCGCCCAGCGCCTGCATATAGAGGTCGAGGATCGTCTCTTCCTCGATGCGCTTCTCCCGGTCCATACGGCGGATCGAGACGATCTTGCGCATGATCTTGGCGTCGAAGCCGTTCCCCTTGGCTTCGGCGTAGACCTCCTTGATGTCGTCGGCGATCGTGCGCTTTTCCTCTTCGAGGCGCTCGATGCGCTCGATGAAGGCGCGCAGATGGCCGCCGTCCACATCCGAGGACTCCGCACTGATCATTTCGGGCTTGTTCATCGGGCCTGTCCAAACATGAGATCCGCTTTTAGCGAACCGTCTGGATGCGGCCCCGGCGCGCGCGGGTCAAGCCCGGGCGCGCAAAAACAAAATTTCCAGAGAATTATGGGGAAAACCTTCCCCATCCTTGGTTTCAGCCATGTTTGGTCGGATCGGCCATGACGGCGGCGAATTGCTTTTGCTGATCAGGGGCCGCTTCGCGCTGGTAGAGCTGCTTCCAGACATCATAGGGCATGCCATAGACGGCTTCGCGGGTCTCATCGAGGCTGAGGCCGAGGCTCTTGTTGTCGGACTCCTCCTTCATCCACTTGGACAGGCAGTTGCGGCAGAAACCCGCGAGATTCATCAGGTCGATGTTCTGCACATCCGTGCGCTTGCGCAGATGCTCGACCAGACGGCGATAGGCGGCGGCTTCGAGTTCCAGGCGGGCTTGCGGGTCGAGAGTCATGGGCGTCATCCCCTGTTGCGCCGCGCGGTGCGGCTGGCGTGATGGTGGATCATATGGGCGCCCTCGCGCTGGAGTACAGGGTGCAGGACCTCTTCGAGCAGGCCCGCCCAATGGGCGACCCCCTCGGGCTCGGCGATCAGGTCCTGCCGCAGTTCGATGAGGGCATGGGGCAGGCCGCGTGCGGTGCCATGCTCGAAGAGCGTGTCCCCCTCCAGCGCCCCATCATAGGGCTCGTTATCGCCCGTGGCGACGCCATGCGCCCGCAGGCCCTCCAGCAGCGGCAAGGGCAGGCGCGGGTCCGCATCCCAGAGCACAGAGGCCGCCCATGGCCGGGGAACGCCCTTCCAGACCGGTGTGAAGGAATGTAGGGAGATGATCGAAGGGATCGGCCCCGCCGCCAGCATGGCGTCCAGCCGCGCCCGCACCACGTCGCGATAGGGCCGCCAGAACAGGCGGCGGCGCTCTTCGATCTCCTCAGAACTGATGTCAGCGTTGCCGGGGATGATGGCGCCGTCCGACAGGCGCATCACAAGTGTGGGATCATCCGCCCCCCGATTGGGATCGATCAGCAGGCGCGAGAAGCGCGTGAGCAGGGCGGGGGCGCCAAACCGCGCCGCCAACGCTCGCGTCAAGGCCGCCGCGCCGATGTCATAGGCGATATGCCGCTCGAACTGGGCGGGGGCGAGCCCCAGGGACCCGTAGCGCTGCGGCAGGGCGTTCGACGCGTGGTCGCACAGAAACAGGACGCCAGCCCCCGGCGGCCCGTCGATTTCTTCCACGGGATGATCCATGACGCCTTGTCCCGCGTTCGCCCAAGCGGGTCAATCCAGCGGCGCCGCAGGGGACACAGATTTGACATGGCCCCTGCGCATGATTCCTTCTGGATCCCAGCCTGTTTGGCTGATTCGCATCAGATTTGTTGGTCCATGCTGTTCATACGCCGCGCCATTCTGCCCCTTCTCAGCCTCGCCGCGACCCTGGCCTTGCCCGGCCTTGCGCGCGCAGACCTGCGGCTTTGCAACAATGCGACCAATCGGGTGAGCGTCGCCATCGCCTACACCAATGGCAAGACCTGGGTCAGCGAGGGCTGGTGGAACCTGAAGAGCAACGCCTGCGAAGTGCTGCTGCGCGGCAATCTGGCGGCCCAATACTACTACATCTACGCCATGGACGAGCGCGGTGGAGAATGGAAGGGCAAGTCCTACATGTGTACGCGGGACCGCGAATTTCAAATCGAGGGGCGCGAGAACTGTCTGGTGCGCGGCTTTGATCGGACGGGCTTCTTCGAGATCGACACGGGCAAGGACGCCAAGAACTGGACCGTTCAGCTCACTGACGCCACCCAGCAACCACGCTGATTTCGCAAAAGGGATTTTCAGATGAGACGACTGCGCCGGGTGAAGATCCTCGCAACCCTTGGTCCTGCTTCGAAAGATAGCGCAACCCTGGGGCGCCTGTTCGAGGCGGGCGCTGACGTCTTTCGCATCAACATGAGCCATGCGAGCCACGACGCCATGCGCGAGCGCATCCGCATGATCCGCGCGCTGTCCAACCACTATGGCCGCGAAATCGGCATTCTCGTGGACCTGCAGGGGCCGAAGCTGCGGGTCGGCGAATTTCAGGATGGCGGCGTCGAACTGCTGCCCGGCCAGAGCTTCGTGCTCGATGATGACAAGACCCCCGGCGATTCCTCCCGCGTCAATCTGCCCCATCCCGAGATCCTGCGCGCGCTGGCGCCCGGCCATACGGTGCTGATCGACGACGGCAAGGTGCGCCTGCACATCACCCAGGCGAGCCCCAAGCGCGCCGTGGCGGTGGTGGATGTGGCCGGACGCGTCTCCAACCGCAAGGGCGTCAGCCTGCCCGACACCGAAATCCCCGTCTCCGCCATGACCGAGAAGGACCGCTCCGATCTCGACGCCGCCCTCGAGGAGGGCGTCGACTGGATCGCCGTCTCCTTCGTGCAGCGGGCCGACGATATCGCGGATGTGAAGAAGATCGTGCGCGGCCGCGCCATGGTGCTGGCCAAGATCGAGAAGCCCCAGGCCATCGCGCGACTGGAGGAGATCATGGAGATTTCCGACGCCTTGATGGTGGCGCGCGGCGATCTGGGCGTGGAGATGCCTCTGGAGAAGGTGCCCGGCCTGCAAAAGCGCATCACCCGCATGGCGCGCCGCCTTGGCAAACCCGTGGTGGTGGCGACGCAGATGCTGGAATCCATGATCACCACGCCGGTGCCGACCCGTGCGGAGGTGTCGGACGTGGCGACCGCCGTTTTCGAGGGCGCGGACGCGGTCATGCTCTCGGCCGAAAGCGCCGCCGGACAATATCCCATCGAAGCCGTGGCCACCATGAACCGCATCGCCGAGGAGGTGGAGCGGGACTCCATCTACCGCACGGTCATCAACGCCCAGCGCAGCGCCCCCGAGCAGACCGGCGCCGACGCCATTGCGGTGGCCGCCCGAGATGTGGCCGAAACGCTGGATGTGAAGGCCGTCTGCGCCTGGACCTCCTCAGGCTCCACCGCCCTGCGCATCGCCCGCGAGCGGCCCGGCCCGCCGATCCTGGCCCTGACCCCCAAGCGCGAGACCGCGCGGCGGCTGGCGCTCGTGTGGGGCGTCCATGCGGTGGTGACCAAAGACGCCGACGATGTGGACGACATGTCCAAGCGCGCCTGCAAATTCGCCAATCGAGAGGGCATGTCGAAAGAGGGCGAGCGCATCGTGATCGTGGCGGGGGTGCCCTTCGGCACGCCGGGGGCGACCAATATGGTGCGGATCGCCTTCACCGGGAACGAGAGCTGAACAGCTTAAATGCCCTGTCCCTCAACCGAAAGCGTCAGCTTCTCGACGAGGCGGCGGATCTCCTCCTGCTGGGGGCTGATCTCCAGCGCCTTGCGGAAGGCCTCCAGCGCGCGCTTGTCAAAGCCGCTGCGCTGCAGAATGAAGCCCATGCCTGAGAGGGCGCCGAAATGGCGCGGCTCCAGCTTGATCACGCGGGCGATGTCCTGCATGGAGCCCATGGCGTCGTCGGCCAGATAGCGCACGGTGGCGCGCTTGTTCCAGGCCTCGGCCCAATCCGGCTCGATCTCGACGACCGCGTTCAGAAGCTCCTGCGAAAGCGCATAGTCCTTGCGCTTGAGGGCCTGCATGGCCCGGCCCATGAGGAGATCGGCGGTGTCGGAGCCCGAATGCATCCAGACCCGCTCGATGGCCCCCGAAACGCCCTTGGCCTCCCTGTCATCCTGCGCCTTAGCGAGACGGTCGAAGAGATCGTCGAGGACCTTCTGGCGACCTTTCTGGGGATCGGAGGGCTTGACCTGGACGCTGGTGGACACATCCGGCCTGTCCCCAGGCGCCGCGACGGCGGCCTGAAGCGCAAGGGCGGGGAGGGCCGCAGCGAAGAGGCCCGCACGCAAGAGGATGAGGAAGCTGATGCTCATATGCGAAAGCTAACGCGGCTCACGGGCGCCGTCAAAGTGAATCAGGAACTGGAAACACAAAAAGCCCCGGCAGACCCTGCCGGGGCTCAAAGGAAAACAGAAACGATCAATCAGCCCTGACGGGCCTTGAAGCGCTTCTGGGTCTTGTTGATGATGTAGACGCGGCCCTTGCGGCGCACGATCTGGTTGTCGCGATGGCGACCGCGCAGAGACTTGAGAGAGTTGCGGACTTTCATGGTCGTCCCCGATTGGATGAGCGGGTGGAAAGACCGCCCGCAGAAAACGTTGAGCGGCATATGCCCCAGCCGGACCCTCCCGGTCAACCCCACCGGGACGCAAAGCCGCCCTTTTTGCGTGGTCTTCGCGCGGATCTGGCCTCTCAAGGGCTTTGACCTCCGCGAAAAGAGGGTCTATCTCGGCATTATCTCCCGGGAGTGACCCATGCTGCGCGAAGATTCGGCTCCGGCGACCCTCATTGACGCCGCCCCTGCCGCCCCGGCGGCGACGCCCTCCTCCCAGACGGTCTATCCGATCCTCTTCGCCATCAGTTTCTGCCATGTGCTCAATGACATGATGCAGGCGCTGGTGCCCTCCATCTATCCCATGCTGAAGGAGAGCTTCCAGCTCGACTTCGCTGAGATCGGCTACATTACCCTCACCTGGCAGATGGCGGCCTCGCTGCTGCAGCCCCTGGTGGGCGCGGCGACGGACAAGCGGCCCATGCCCTATTCCCTCGCATTCGGCATGATTTTCACCCTCTCTGGCCTGCTGCTGGCGGCCTGGGCGCCCAGCTACGCCATGCTGCTGATCGCGGTCGCCCTGATCGGGACGGGCTCGGCGATCTTCCATCCGGAATCCTCGCGCATCGCCCGCATGGCCTCGGGCGGGCAATATGGCCTTGCCCAATCGATCTTTCAGGTGGGCGGCAATCTGGGCTCGGCCATCGGCCCGCTCATGGCGGCCTTCATCATCCTGCCCTTCGGACAGAAGGCCATTGGCTGGTTCGGCGTCGCCGCCCTGCTGGCGAGCTTCATCCTGTTCCGCATCGGCGCCTGGTACGCCCAGCGCCAGATGGAGCGGGCCAAGCGTCCGGCCCGCCCGATTCGGGATCTCGGCCTCTCCCAGCGCACCATCTGGGTCTCCATCGGCATTCTGGTGGCGCTCAGCTTCTCCAAGAGCTTCTACACCTCGAGCATCTCGAGCTTCCTGCAGTTCTACCTGATCGACCGTTTTGCCGTGGACGCGCGCACCTCCCAGATGTTCCTGTTCCTCTTCACGGGGTCGGTGGCTGCGGGCACCTTCTTCGGCGGGCCCATCGGCGACCGCATCGGGCGCAAGGCGGTGCTCTGGGGCTCGGTGCTGGGCTGCCTGCCCTTCACCCTCGCCCTGCCCTACGCCAACCTGTTCTGGACCGGCGTGCTGGTGGTGGTGATCGGTCTGATCCTCGCCTCCACCTTCTCGGTGATCCTCGTCTATGCGCAGGAGCTTCTGCCCGGCAAGACCGGCCTTGTGGCGGGGATTTTCCTCGGTCTCGCCTTCGGCCTCAGCGGCGTCGGCGCGGCGGTGCTGGGCAAGCTGGCGGATCTCACCAGCATCGGCTTCGTCTTCTCCGTCTGCTCCTTCCTGCCAGCCATAGGCATTCTCGTCATGTTCCTGCCGGACATTCGCAATGGAGCGCGTTCATGAGCGCCGCCGCCCGCCTGAACGCCTTCATCGAGGCTCGCCGCACGCGCGGGCTGCTCGGCCTCGACCAGGCCCCCGACACGCTGGCGGAGGCCTTCGCCATTTCGGCGGGCATGATGAAAGCGCTGGGCGAGACGGTCGGCGGCTGGAAGGTGGGCTATGCGCCCGACGGGACCCCCGTGGCCGCGCCCATGTACGCCTCGGGCTTTCTGCAAAGCGGCGGCGCCTGGTCCATGAAGGCCGAAAGGCCCATGATTCCGGAAATCGAAATCGCGGTGCGCCTCGCAAGGGATCTGCCCGCCAACCCGGCCCGGCCCTATACCCGCGCCGACATTGAGGACGCCGCCAGCGACTATCTCATCGGCGTCGAGCTGATCGAGCGGCGCATCCCCATGAAGGGCCCGCCCTTCGCCATGAATCTGGCCGATGATCTGGGCAATGTGGGCTATGTCATCGGCCCCGCGACACGCGATTACCGGGCGCTCGATCTGCCCAATCTGCTCTGCCAATTCTGGGTCAAAGGGGAGCTTTCGGTGGATCGGCGCGGCGGCCATGCTTCAGGCGATCCGCTGAAGCCCATGATCGACTGGGCCAACGCCCAGCAGGACCATCTGGGCGGCCTGCGCGCCGGTCAGGTGGTGACGCTGGGCAGCCTGACGCCCCTCGTCATCATGCCCGGCCCCGGCGCGCTGGAGGCCGAGATCGAGGGCATCGGCCGGATCAGCGTCACCATTGCCTGATCAGGGCTCGATGATCTGCTTGGCCCGCGCCACCACCTCCTTGGGGGCGGAGTGGACGCGGGTCACGACCTCCTGCAACCGCTCGCCAGACGAGGCGGTGATCGACACCCGCGCCTTCGCGGCGTCAGCCAGAAAATCCGCATCGGCGACGGTGGCGGCGAAGGCCTTGCGCAGAATGGCGACCGCCTCGGGCGCGGCGCCCGGTGGCAGCACATAGGACCGGCCGAAGAGTTGCTGGCTCAGCACCAGCTCCACCGCCTTGCGGTCCAGCTCGTTCTTGATGAAGGGCCAGATGGTGGGAACCCCCATGGCGGTCAGCTCGGGCTCGGGCTCGAGAGCGTCCTGCACGAGAATATTGATGGTCTTGTCCCGCAGCCAGTCGGGCTTCTGGGATTTCAGCGAGGAATAATCGAGCCCGCAGAGCCCCGCCGCCTCGCCGCGCTCCATGGCCAGCATGATGTCAGACGTGCCCTTGTAGCCGCTGACGATGTCGAACTTCGTGCCGGTGGCGTGATTGTGCAGGGCCTCATAATCGCGCGTCGCCCCGCCCGCCTGGCTGGCGGCCATGATGGTGCGCTGGCGCAGGGCGTCCTCGTAGGTCTTGGTCGCGGCGTTGGCCATGGTGATGCAGACGCGCGTGCCGCTGTCGGCGGTGCCGATATAGACGAATTTGGTGGGATCGAAGAGCGTGCTGGCCCGCTCATCCAGAATGCGCCCCATGATGGCGCCGGGCATGAGCGCGCCGATGGCCGTGCCGTCCTTGGGCGATTTGCTGTAGAGCTGCGCGCCCGCGATGGCGCTGCCGGCGCCCGGCATGTTGCGCGCCACCACCACCGGCGCGGCGGGAATATAACGGGACAGATGCCGCGCCACCAGCCGGGCGTAGATGTCATAGCCACCGCCCACATCGGCGCCGATGAGCATCTCGATGGTCTTGCCGGTGTAATAGTCGGCGGCGCGCGCGCCTTGCGCCGCGCCCATGCCCAACAACGCCACCATGACGAGGCCAGCGCCC
>CAMDOY010000088.1 GCA_945903655.1 Rhizobium sp. Q54
GGTCCTTGAGGCCCACTTTGCGGATCGGCCAGCGGGTCGCCTAAATCATTGAAGTCAAGCGCTGGTTTTACTTTCCCCCTCGCGGGGAGGTCGGTTCGCGAAGCGACATGGGGTGTGGCGCGCGCGCCCCGCTTAACAAAGTGAAGTCACGCGCTTGTTGGACCGCTTTACAGCACGTCAGGGAATGTCAAATCTTCCCCGACTGCCGCCAACCTCACTCCGCCGCCATAAGCTTCAAATGCCGCCCCTGGAAATGCGGCGCCACTTCGATCATGAAGCGCTCCATCTCGTCCTTCGTCTGCTGGTGGTCCTTGAGGCCCACGTTGAAGTAGAGGATCACTTCATCCACGCCCGCCGCTTCCACCTTCTTCAGCGTGTCGATGATGCCCGCTGAATTGCCGATCAGCACCGAGTTGGAATTGAGGTTCTCGGGCTTCAGGTTCTTCAGGCGCTCGATCATGTCGATGAAATAGAGATAGCTCTTGGGCGTCGTCTCGGGGTCGCTGGGGAAGGCGTCGAGCACGCATTCCATGTAATAGCGGATCTGCCTTGCGCGGGCGGCGGCTTCCTGTTCCGCGTTGTCGGCGAAGTGGATGAAGTAGCTGCACATCAGGCGCTTGGGCACCTTGCCGTGGCGGGCGCAGCTGTCCTGATAGAGGTCATGCACCTGCTGCAACCCGCCGAAGGTCATGGCGGCGGCGAAGGGCGCCACGATGAGGCCGCAGCCCAGCCGTCCCGCCAGCTCGATGGAGGGCTTGGAGAAGGAGGCCACATAGGCCGAAAGCTCCTTCTGCAGGGGGCTGGGGGTGATCGCCAGATCCTCGAACTGGTAGTGCTCGCCCTTGTGGGAAATCGGCGTGCCATGGGCGTCCCACAGGCGGCGCACGATTTCCATGCCCTCTTCGAAGATGGACTGGTTGTTCTTGAAGTCGGCGCCGAAGGGGATGTATTCGCGCTCGTCATAGCCGCGGCCCGCGGCGAAATCGACGCGCCCGCCGCTGATGAGATCCAGCGTCGCCCATTGCTCGGCCACGCGGATGGGGTGGTGCATGGGCAGCACGGTGACGGCGGGGGCGAGGCGGATATGCTCCGTGCGCGCGGCCACATAGGCCAGCAGCAGCTCGGGCGAGGAGTTGACGCCGAGCGTGCTGAAATGATGCTCGCCGATCCAGGCCGAGTTGTAGCGCAGCTTGTCCGCGTACAGGGCCTCGTCGAGGATGTCCTTGACGAACTGGTTCGGGGTGCGGGTGTTGTTGATGTAAGCGTTGTCGCTCAGCGTGAAATAACCGAAATCCATGCAAACCTCCCTCAGCGCGGCGCTTGTGCGCCTGCCCTCCAACGCCTCTAATTTACCATCCATTTAGCCCATGTCAAATCCATTGCCACATGGGCAAAGGCTCTTGGCCTTGCGTGGCGAGGGGTCTAGGATGACGCCATGAGCGAAGCCGAGAGCACAGATCACGACACCAGACGCCGGGGCATCCAGTCGGTCGAGATCGGCTTGCGGGTGCTGATGGCGGTGGCCGCCCAGCGCAGCGCGGCGAGTCTCACGGTCATTGCGGAGGCGGCGGGGCTTTCGGCCAGCCAGGCCCATCGCTATCTCGCCAGCCTCATGGCGGCGGGCATGGTGCGGCAGGAGGGGCGCTCGGGGCTCTATGATCTGGATTCCGGCGCCATCAGGTTGGGGCTGGCGGGGCTGGCGCGGCTCGATGTGTTTCGCGCGGTGGACGAGGCTGTGCCCGCCTTCGTGCGGCAAACCGGGCGCACCTGCCTTGTGGCGGTGCTGGGGGATGCGGGGCCGACGCTGGTGCGCTGGTTCGCGGGCGCGCCGCCTGTCATCACCTCCCTGGCGGTGGGCTCGGTGCTGCCGCTGCTCCATTCCGCCACGGGGCGGGTCTTCCTCACCTTCGGCGACAGGCCCGCCATGGAGGCGCGGCTGGCGGGGCTCGATGGTCCCGCCCGAGGCGAGCCAGCCATGGTTGAGGCCCTGCGGGCGCAGGTGGCGCAGGAGGGCTGCGCGTTGGTGGATGGCAACCTCATTCCGGGCCTGCGGGCGCTGGCGGCGCCGGTCTTCGATCTGCAGGGCAGGCTCGCTTTGGTGGTGAACTCCATCGCCAGCGAGGCGATCCCGCGCGGAGGGGACGCGGATGCGAAGCAGGCGCTCATGGCGACCTGCCGGGGCCTTACGGAGACCCTGGGCGGGGTCTGGCCGCTGGCCTGATCAGTCCTGTTCCCAGGGCGGGTTCTCGAGTTCGTCGGCGGGGATGCGCGGCCCCTTGCGGTGGTTGATGCGGAAGACATTGCCCTCCGGATCCTCCATGATGGCCTGCCTTGCGTTGTAGTAGGTGTCATAGGCCGCCCGCACCAGCCGCCCGCCATTCTCCAGCGCCGCCGTCACCGCCTTGTCGATGGCGTCGGGCGTGCTGACCTCGATGCTCAGAAAGGTCCGCAGGGCCGCGACGCTCACGGGCTTGCGGTCGCCCAGGCCCATCAGGCCATAGGCCTGCTCCGCGTTGAAACCCAGTTCGACGCCGCCAGCGTCCAGACACACGAAGATCGGCGAGCGGTTGGCCGCGATCTCCGCAAAGCCGAAGACGCGCTGATAGAACAGCGCCAGCCCTGCGGGGTCGCGCGCGAAGATGTTGGCGTAGGCGAGACGGGCGAAGATGTCTGTCATCTCAGGCCGGGCGCTGGTTGGGCTTGGCGCAGTTGATCATGGTCCGCTCCTGCGCAATGGCGCGCAGGGGAACCTAAAGATCAAACATGAACTATGCAAGTAGGTCTTGCGTGCTCATGTTCGCCCTCAGGGCATCCGCCCGCCGTTGCGCAGCATGAAGGCGGCCAGCAGGAAGAAGGGGATGCAGGCCAGGATGATCGCCGCCAGACCCGTGGAGGGCAGGCCATAAAGCTCGATCAGGGGGCCGGTGATCACGGCGGTCAGCACGGTCATGCTGCCGCCGAAACTGTCGTTCATGCCGATGGCCCGGCCACGCTCGGCGGTGGAGGTCTCGTCGGCCAGCAGGGCGGTGGAGGCCACATTGGCGCCCGCCCAGCCCACGCCCACCAGGAAGGTGCCCAGCGTCACCATGGCGTAGGTGGGCACAAAGGCCACCAGCCCCGCCCCGATCATGGAAATGCCGACGCCCGGATACATGATGGAGGCGCGGCCATAGCGATCCGCCATCTTGCCCAGCGGAATGGTGAAGGCGAACATGCCCGCCGAATGGAAGGCGTGGGAATAGCTGATCTCCGAAAGCGAATAGCCATGGTGCGAGAGCACCAGCGAAGTCAGCACCATCACGATGGACATATTTCCCTGGCCCGCGCAGTTGCAGACGACGGCGATGAGGATGCGGGGCTTCTTCAGCAGGGACCAGGCGCTGAATTTCGCGGCCTCCCCGCCGCCCTTGCGGCTGGGCGCCTCATAGCCCGGGTAATAGTGGCCCAGGTTCATGCCGATATGCTTGGGGTCGGGCCTGATCGACCTGACGATGAACATGCCGCCGATGATCAGCACCGGCACCATGAACCAGGGCATGGCCAGCGGATCCATCCCCACCTTCGCCGCATAGAGATCCGAAATAACCATCATCACGGGCATCAGGCAGAGGCCCACCAGCGAGCCCGTGGCCACATAGCCCAGCGCCTGCGCGCGCAGTTGCGGGGGGAACATGTCGGTGGCCGCGACGCGCATCTGCTGGGAGGCGTTCATGCCCATCCCGAAGATCAGCATGCCCGCCACGAAGATGGCGATGCTGCTGCCGATCAGCGAATAGCCCACGGTCAGCGCCCCGAACAGCGCCAGCGCGAGCCCGAAGAAAATGCCGGGCAGGCGCCCATAGGCGTCGGTGATCTTGCCGATGGGATAGGAGACCGCGAACCGGCTGAGCCCGATCAGCGCCACCGAGAGCCCCGAAAGCCCCGCCGAGCCCGTCAGCTGATAGACCATCAGCGGCCCCAGCCCATAGGCCAGCTGCATCCCCGCGCCCGTGAAGGACTGGGAGAGGGCGATGAGAGCCGTATTCTTGCGGATCAGCGGCGGGACGGTGAAGGCGACGGGCTTTTGGGGGCTGTTCAAAGGTTCCGTCCCGGATTCGGATGTTTGTTTCTCGTTTACTGCACATTTATCGGGCGGGATGCAACCCGCAAAGCTTGCGCATATTGGCGTCCGGCTTTGTCAGTTGCGCTCGACGGACACCACGCTTCCCGGGCCGACCAGATCATCGTCAGGCGGCGCTTGGCCCTCCCTCTCCATCGCCTTCGTCACGGTTTCCTCACTATCGAACCAGCGTTTGGGCGTGCTGGTTGCGGCTGCAGGGTCTTTGACGACTTGAATCGTCCATTCCTTGAATTCGCCAATTGCCCCGATCTTGTAGGTCATTGGGTAAGCCCTTATCCGCGCCCTGATTGCTTCGGTCATGATGGGCAAAAAGGGTGGGCGCAGCAACCCCCTTCACAGGCGCCCATTTTTTCATCATCCCCGCATCCCCACTGTGCAGGCTGCGGTTTGTGTGAGCTGAAACGCGGGTTTACCAGCAGGGCGCGTTGACAGCCGGCCCCAGCGCGCGGAAACAGGAGTCCTGCGCGTCGATGGTCACGCGTGAACCGTGGATCCTCGCCTTGTCGATCTCTGTCGCCCTCCATCACGTCACCCACTACACATACGACCGCCTGACCGGCCTTGGGCCGCAGGTGATCCGTCTGCGGCCTGCGCCCCACAGCCGCACCAAGGTCACCAGCTATTCCCTGAAGGTTCTGCCCTCCGACCATTTCGTGAACTGGCAGCAGGACCCCCACGGCAACTGGCTGGCCCGCTTCGTCTTCCCCGAAAAGACCAATGAATTCCGCATCGAGGTCGACCTCAAGGCCGACATGGATGTGGTCAATCCCTTCGATTTCTTCATCGAGCCCTATGCGGAGTGTTTCCCCTTCGCCTACGAGCCCGAGCTCGCCCATGAGCTCGCCGCCTATCTGGCGCCCGAGGAGACCGGGCCGAAGTTCGCTGCGTTGGTGGAGAGCCTGCGCGGCGACAAGGGGCGGACCATCGACTTTCTGGTGGCGCTGAACGCGCAGCTCCAGAAGGACATTCGCTATGTCATCCGCATGGAGCCGGGCGTTCAGGCGCCCGAGGACACGCTGACCCTCGCCTCCGGCTCCTGCCGGGACTCCGCCTGGCTGCTGGTGCAGATCCTCCGCCATCTGGGCCTCGCGGCGCGTTTCGTGTCGGGCTATCTCATCCAGCTGAAGGCCGATGTGGACCCCATCGAGGGGCCTATGGGCACGGACAAGGATTTCACCGATCTGCACGCCTGGGCCGAGGTCTATCTGCCGGGCGCGGGCTGGATCGGCATGGACGCGACGTCAGGCCTGTTCTGCGGCGAGGGGCATATTCCCCTCTGCGCCACGCCCCATTACCGCTCCGCCGCGCCCATCAGCGGCGTGGCTGATCCGGCCGAAGTGGAGTTCGGCTTCGAGATGACGGTGACGCGCATCCGCGAGGCCCCGCGCATCACCGCGCCTTTCTCGGACGAGTCCTGGGCCAAGCTCGACGCGCTCGGCGAGGCGGTGGATCGCGACCTCGAGGCGCAGGACGTGCGCCTTACCATGGGCGGCGAGCCCACCTTCGTCTCCATCGACGATTTCGAGACGCCCGAGTGGAACACCGAGGCGGTCGGCCCCACCAAGCGGGGCCGCGCCGACGATCTCATCCGGCGCCTGCGCGAGACCTTCGCCCCCGGTGGTTTCTTGCATTACGGGCAGGGCAAGTGGTATCCGGGCGAGAGCCTGCCGCGCTGGGCCTTCGCCCTCTACTGGCGCAGGGATGGCCAGCCCATCTGGACCGACCCTGCGCTCATCGCGCGCCCCTCCGGCGGGCCAGTGGCCAGCGGCGAGGATGCGGGCGTGCTGGCCCATGACATCGCTGAGCGGCTGGGGCTGGGCGCGGACTTCGTGATCACCGCCTATGAAGATCCCGCCCACTGGATGCTCAAGGAAGCCGCGTTGCCGATCAACGCCGACCCGAGCAATCCGAAAATCGAGGACCCCGAGGAGCGCGCGCGCATGGTACGCACCTTTGAGCGGGGCCTCAGCAAGCCCACGGGCTTCGTGCTGCCGGTGCAGCGCTGGAACGCGCTTTCGTCGCCGCGCTGGATGAGCGAGCGCTGGCCCCTGCGGCGCGGCAAGCTCTTCCTCATGCCCGGGGACTCGCCGGTGGGCTATCGCCTGCCCATCAATTCGCTGCCCTGGGTGCCGCCCTCCGCCTATCCTTATGTCCATCAACAGGACCCCCTCGAAGATCGCGGCCAGTTGCCGGACCCCCGCGAGTTGCGCAGCCTCTACACCCGCGACAAGGACCGCCAGCAGATCAACGGCCAGACGGCGGTGGTGGGCGCAGTGCGCACGGCGCTTTCGGTGGAGGTGCGCGATGGCGTGCTCTGCGTCTTCATGCCGCCTGTGGTCAAACTTGATGACTATCTCGAATTGATCGCCGCCGTTGAGGTGAGCGCCAAGGACACGGGCCTGCCCGTGCATATCGAAGGCTATCCGCCGCCCTATGATCCGCGCATGGAAGTCATCAAGGTCACGCCCGACCCCGGCGTGATAGAGGTGAATGTGCATCCCGCCGCCTCATGGCGCGAGGCCGTGGACACCACCACGAAGCTTTACGAACAGGCCCGCTATTCGCGGCTGGCGGCTGACAAATTCATGCTCGATGGTCGCCACACTGGCACGGGCGGCGGCAACCATGTGGTGCTCGGCGGCTCTGATCCCAGCCACTCGCCCTTCCTGCGCAGGCCCGATCTGCTCCGCAGCCTCGTGCTCTACTGGCAGCGCCATCCCTCCCTGTCCTATCTCTTCTCGGGCCTCTTCATCGGACCGACCAGCCAGGCGCCGCGCGTCGATGAAGCGCGTCACGATTCCCTCTACGAGCTTGAGATCGCCATCGCCAATGTGCCCCTGCCGGGGCAGGGGACCATTCCGCCTTGGCTGGTGGACCGGCTCTTCCGCAACCTGCTGGTGGATGTGGGCGGCAACACCCATCGCGCCGAGATCTGCATCGACAAGCTCTATTCGCCCGATGGAACCACAGGGCGCCTCGGCCTGCTCGAATTTCGCTCCTTCGAGATGCCGCCGGACGCACGCATGAGTCTGGCCCAGCAACTGCTGCTGCGCGCGCTCATCGCCTGGTTCTGGCGCGAGCCCCAGCAGGGCAAGCTGGTGCGCTGGGGCACCTCGCTGCATGACAAATTCATGCTGCCCCATTTCGTCTGGGAGGATTTTCTGGGCGTGCTCGGCGACCTCAGGCGGGCGGGCTACGCCTTTGAACCCGAATGGTTCGAGGCGCAGCGCGAGTTCCGCTTCCCGCTCTATGGCGTGGTCGAGCATGGCGGCGTGAAGCTCGAGGTGCGGCAGGCGCTGGAGCCCTGGCATGTGCTGGGCGAGGAGGGCGCCTCTGGCGGCACCGTGCGCTATGTGGACAGTTCCGTGGAGCGCCTGCAGGTCAAGGCCAGCGGCTTCATCCCCGGCCGCCATGTCATCGCCTGCAATGGGCGACGCCTGCCCATGACCGGCACGGGCGCCCATGGCGAGGCTGTGGCGGGCCTGCGCTACAAGGCCTGGCAACCAGCGTCAGGGATGCACCCCACCATCCCCGTCCATTCCCCGCTCACCTTCGACATCATCGACACATGGAATGGGCAGTCGCTGGGCGGCTGCGTCTATTCCGTGGCCCATCCGGGCGGGCGCAGTTACGACACCTTCCCCGTCAATTCGTATGAGGCGGAGGCGAGGCGTCTGGCGCGTTTCCAGGATCACGGTCATACTCCCGGTGCCGTGCAGCCGCCTCGCGAAGAATCGGCGGCCGAATTCCCGTTGACTCTGGACCTCAGGAGACCCCTTGGCTGGTGAGCGCGCAACCGACCGTGCAGCGGATCGATCCGGCTCCCGCCGTGGCGGGCCGGGCGCGCAGCGTCGCATCGAGACCTGGACCGGCGATTACACGCCGCTGCCCGGGATTCCCGACGAATTCGTGGATCCCTCGGGAGCGCCGCGCCCCCACTGGATGAAATTCCTCAACGCGCTCGCCCGCATTGAGCCAGAAGAGATCACCCAGCGCTTCGCCGCCGCCGACCGGCGCATCCGCGAAATGGGCATCTCCTACCGGGTGCATGGGGAGACGCGCGAGCGCAGTTGGCCGCTCGGCCACATGCCCCTGCTGATCTCCGAAAGCGACTGGGAGGAGATTCGCACCGGCATCGAACAGCGCGCCGAATTGTTCGAGCGCATCCTCACCGACATCTACGGCCCCGCAGAGCTCATCGCCGATGGCTCCCTGCCCGCCGCCGCCGTGGCGGGCTCGCCCGATTTCATCCGCGCCATGCGAGGCGTGAAGCCGCCGGGCGGGCGCTGGATGCGCCTCTACGCCGCCGATGTGGGCCGTGGGCCTGACGGGCGCTGGTGGGTGCTGAGCGACCGCGCGCAGGCCCCCTCGGGCGCGGGCTACGCGCTGGAGAACCGGCTGGTGCTGTCGCGGGCCCTGGCGGGCCTCTATCGCGAAATGAATGTGGAGCGCCTCGCGCCCTTCTTCCGCGATTTTCGCGCAGGCCTCACCGCCGCCGCCACACGGGGCGAGCCGCGCATCTGCCTGCTGACCCCCGGCCCCTGGAGCGAGACCTATTTCGAACAGGCCTATATGGCCCGCTATCTCGGCCTGCTGCTGGTCGAGGGCGAAGACCTCGTGATGAGCGAGGGCAAGCTGCATGTGCGCACCATCGCGGGCCTCAAGCGCGCCGATGTGATCTGGCGGCGCGTTGACGCGGACTGGTGCGACCCCCTTGAGCTGAACGCCGCCTCGCAACTGGGCGTGCCCGGCATGCTGGAGGCGATCCGCCGGGGCTCCGTGGCGGTGGCCAATATGCCGGGCTCGGGCCTCGTGGAATCGCGCGCCCTGCTCGCCTTCATGCCCAGCCTTGCGCGGCGCATGCTGGGCGAGGAGCTGAAGCTGCCGAACATCGCGACCTGGTGGTGCGGGCAGGAGAAGGAGCGCGAGAACGTCCTCGCCAATTTCGACGAGATGACCATCAGCGGCGCCTTCAGCGACACGGTTCCGGGCCTTGGCGAGCGCGCCTCAGTGCTGGGCGCCGATCTCGACCCCGCCCAGCGCAAGGCGCTCATTGTAGCCATGCAGGAGCGGGGCATGGACTTCGCGGGGCAGGAGGTGGTGCGCCTCTCGACCACGCCGGTCTGGAGCGATGGCAAGCTGACGCCTCGGCCCTTTTCGCTCCGCGTCTTCGCCGCCGCCACCCCCGATGGCTGGCGCGTGATGCCCGGCGGCTTCTGCCGCGTCTCGGGCCGCCATGGGGACGCGCGCGCGGTGACCATGGGCGAGGGCGCCCAGTCCACGGATGTCTGGGTCATCGGCGACAAGCCGGTGGAGATCGCGACCCTTCTGCCCGCCGCCGATCATGTGAAGATCCTGCGCGTGCTCGGCAACCTGCCCAGCCGCGCCGCCGACAATCTCTTCTGGTTCGGCCGCTATCTGGAGCGCGCCGAGGCGACCCTGCGCATCATTCGCACCCTCTGCGGCCGCGTCATGGACACCGACGCGCCCGTGCAGGGCTCGCGGCAATCCATCGAGCGGTTGCAGCGCATGCTCATCGCCTGGGGCGCCGCGCCGCCCGAGGCGGTGGATCTGGCGCCCGGCGCCGTGGCCCATGGCGCCATCATCGACGACGAGGCCTATGGCTCGGCGATCTCCATCGCAAGATCGGCGCGCCGCGCGGCCTCGGTCATTCGCGAGCGCCTGTCGCAGGACGCCTGGCAGCTCATGGGGCGGCTGGAGCAAAGGCTTATCAGCGATGAACTGGGCGGCTCGTCCGAGCCCGAGACCCTGGAGCGGGCGGAGGCGGCGCTGCACACCATCGCGGCGCTGTCGGGCCTCGTGAACGAGAACATGAACCGGGTCGCGGGCTGGAGCTTCCTTGACATGGGCAGGCGCATCGAGCGCGGCATCAACACCTGCCGCTTCGCTCGCCAGTTCTCCGAGCGCGACGCCCATGCGGAACATCTGGACGTGCTGATCGACCTCATCGATTCCCAGATCACCTATCGCGCCCGCTACATGGTGGGCGTGGCCATCGCGCCTGTGCGCGACATGGCCCTGCTCGACCCCTTCAACCCCCGCTCCGTCGCCTTTCAGGTGGCGCGCATTGATGAACAGTTGGGTGGGCTGCCGGTGCTGCGCGATGACGGCATGTTGGAGAATCCCCGCCGCATCGTCACCAAGCTGCGCTCCGACCTCACCACCGAGGACGCCGAACATCTCGACACCCAGAAGATCCTGGGCTTCGAACAGCGCCTGACCGGCCTCGCCGAATCCATCGCGGCGCGTTACTTCCTGCAAGGCGCTGGCGCTGGTGGCGCGGAACTGCCCGAGGGCCTTGCGTGATCTACGACATTCGCCATGTGACGACCTATCGCTACGACGATTCCGTCGCCTCCGCGCGCTGCACCCTGCGTCTGCTGCCGCGCGCGCAGGAGGGGCAGGAGGTGCTCGACAGCGGCCTCGACGTGTCGCCGCCCCCCGCGGAGACCATCGAGCGCATCGACGCCTTCGGCAACCGCACCACCACCGTGCGCATCGCCGCGCCCCACCGCGAGTTGCGCGTGGCGGCGCTGGCCCGCGTGAGCGTGGATCGCCCGCAGCCCCCCGCGCCCGGCCTGACCCCGGCCTGGGAGCAGGTCTGCCGCGACGCCATGGCCACCGGCACCCTTGACGCGCTCTCGCCCGTCAACGGCCTCTATCCCAGCCGTCTCGTGCCGCTCTACGCGCCCGCGACCCTCTACGCGAAGCAGAGCTTCACGCCGGGCCGTCCGGTGCTGGAGGCCGCCGCCGAATTGATGGCGCGCATCAAGGCCGATTTCAAATATGATCCGGAAGCCACCGCCGTCTCGACGCCCTTGCGCGAGGCCTTCGAAAAGCGCGGCGGGGTCTGTCAGGATTTCGCCCATATCATGATCGCGGGCCTGCGCGGCCTTGGCCTGCCCGCCTTCTATGTGAGCGGCTATATCCGCACGATCCCCCCGCCGGGCAAACCAAGGCTGGAGGGCGCCGACGCCTCCCACGCCTGGGTGTCCCTGTGGTGCGGGCAGGAATTCGGCTGGCGCGATCTGGACCCCACCAACGCGCTGTTCATTGGCGACGATCATATCGTGGTGGCGATCGGGCGCGACTATGCGGATGTGTCGCCGATAGACGGGGTCATTCTGGCGTCGGGGGCGCAGAAGCTGTCGGTGCGGGTGGATGTGATTCCGGTGGGGGTGCGGTAGGGTCACGCCA
>CAMDOY010000089.1 GCA_945903655.1 Rhizobium sp. Q54
CGCCAGGCGACCGGTTCCACCAGCACTTCCACCCGACCGGAACTGAAGACGCTCAACAGGCCGAATCCGCACAACCGGCAAAGCTTCTTGACGCGCGGATCCGCCTCCCGCCCCCGTCCCCGCAGGGATGCGCGCACCGCCAACCACACCTCATCGCAGGCGGCCGAGCGATCCACAGCCTGCAAAACAAGTTCAAGATTGAATGAAAGCTTGAGTTCGCAAATGATCAGCGCGGCTGACGCGCCCTCCCTCACCGCAACAATATCACAACCATCGATCTCGCCCTTCGCCTCGAAGCCGAGTCCTTCGAGAAATTTTTTGACGGGCTTGTAAAGGCTGGTTTCCAAAACTTCGTCTTTCGTCATTGCCCTGCGCGCACAGGCTTGATTCGCGGATTGATGATACTGCGCGTTGCGCCAGGGGGCCAATCGCCGCAGGACAGAACAGCGCCTGCCGTCAGCACCCCAGGCGTCAGCGCATAAACGCGCCCCCTATCCCAACGCGCAGCGTGAGATGGCCCTGGGTTTGTTAACCCCAGGGCCATCCCTGATTAAAATCAGGAAACAATAAGCTGTCTTCAAGAAATGGGGACAGGGCGGTTAGGCGCATGAAATGCCTGGAAGACGGTGTGTAGGGGAGCTTCACCCTCATGTTCAGTCTTATGGCGCAGTGACCGCCTTGGCTCGCGCCACGATAGCGGGGGGCGTACTGGCGAACTCGGTCCACATTTTTGCGACCAGCTCGCCTTCCATGGGAATGATGTCGATGTCGGTTTTTTCAGCGTCGGCGAGGAAGTCCTTGTCCTTCATCGTATCCATGAAGGCCTTGCGCAGGGCTGTGACCCGATCAACAGGCGTTTCGGGCGGCGAGGCGTAGACCCGGCCCAGGGCCTGCACGCCGAAGATGAGGCCGAACAATTGCTTGTCATTGGATGTCTTGATGAAGTCGGTATAATGGGGAAGCTTGGCGAGTTCGGGCGTTTTTTCACCGGAGAGCTGGATCAAAGGGCGAAACTCCCCGGACTCCAGCTCCTGCCGCCAGAACGATTTGACTGTTGACCAGGGCAGGCCACAGATGCCGGCGACCTCGCCTCGCGACATCGCAAGCTTCACATCGGCGGAGCCCTTGTAGCCCGCGATCACCTTGAGATTGCCGCCCAGCACATTTTTCACCGCAAGCGCCGATTTCACAAGCGGCCCTGTGGGGCCCGTGGCGCCCATCACGATCTCGCGCTGCTGCAACTCCGCGAATGATTGAACGCCCGAGGCGCGCGTTACGCCGCAAATGGCGAGGCTCGATTCCATATTGCCGATCCAGACGAATTTGGCGGCGTCGTAGCGGGCCTGCTGATTTCCATACAGGGGCTCCAAGGGAACGGTCTGCGCGAAGGTCGCCATCACCGTGCCATCGCGCGGCGCGACCGAATAAAGCCAATTACCGGACACCACGCCGCTGGCGCCAATCATATTCTGGACAATCATCGTGGGATTGCCGGGAATATACTTCCCCATATGGCGAATGAGCACGCGCGAATAGATGTCAAAGCCGGTTCCCGATTCATGGCCGACGACGACGTTGACGGTCTTGCCTCTGTAAAAATCAGCGATGGCGTCGGCGCGCGCTGTGGTGATGGAGCCTGTCGTCAGCGCTGCTGCGAGGAGAGATACGGCGTAGGTGTTCTTTAAAATGCTGTTCACGATTGACTCCCGGAATTCTGTTTCTGCACTGCACCGACGCAAGTTACATCACACCCAGCGGCGACAACGATCAATCGTCGCAACCAACCATGAAAGCGCAACTGAAAGGCGCCTTCAGGCTTTATCTAGCAGTCTCTTATCACGCCATGCGCATGGCTCACCACTGGGTTGAAAGACGATGGCGAGAATTACAAGGACACATCGGAGTGATCATCGCGCGATCTTTATGACAGGCTACGCCTGCAGGAGATGAAAGCGGACGAAGCACAGCTGGCGCGCCTTGCACGGTTCAGATCGTGAGTTCGAGGATCTCAACACCACGAATGCGATCTATCAGATAAACAAGCCCGCGCCCATCAATCGTCACATCATTGGAGGAGGCGCGCTCCTGGCCTGGCGCTGGATCGGGCAAGAAATGGGCGACCCGTTTCGGCGCGAAGGGATCGGCGACATCGAAGACCTGCAGGCCCTGCGCAAACCAGGCGAAGGGAATGATCGTGCCATCGAAGCGTTCCGAGGGTTGGTGACAACCAGTCATCTTGGGCTGCGTCGCGCCATCCTTGTCGAGACCGGGCACATTGATCGTCGCGATAGGCGTTGGCAGGCTCTCCACGGATATGTCGTAGACCCAGGCGAAGGCGGGCGCGGAGGGACGCAATTGCGCCACATCCTCATCCGCCACCACCATGATGTCGCGCCCCTTGAGCTTCTGCGGGATGACCAGACATGTGTGGGTGGGATGGGGAAAAGCCGGGCTGCGCTTGTCGTGGCCGACCATCTTCGGCTTCGTAAGGTCGGATATGTCGAGGATATAGAACCCATGGTGCCAATAGCTCACATAGAGCCGATCCCCCACGCGCAGGGGATGATGGCACTTGGGCGTCACAAAATCATCCCAGGGGTAGACCTCGCCGCCCGCCTTCCATTGGCCGGGGATCCACCAGCGCGAAACTTCGCGGGGATGGGCGGGATCAATCAGATCGAGAATGACCACGATATAGCCCACATAGCCTACCGCCGTGGCAGATACATAGGCGTAGCGACCATCGAAATCGTATCGATGCACGCCAGCGCCGCCAGTCTCCCATTTGGTGATGAGTTTCGGCGCAGAGGGATTGGCGACATCATAGATAGTGAGGCCGCCTGAAAAACCCTCGCCTGCGGTGGCGCCGTTGGTTTCGTGATTCACGATCATCACGCCGTTGCGCGCGCGCACTTTGTGAGAATGCCAGCCCTCGGGCATTTCGATTCGTGTGAGCTGGCGGGGATTTCTGGGATCTGACACATCGTAGATGCTGGTGCCCCCGGGAGCACGCATGTGGCCGATGAAGAGCACATCGCCCTCAACCCAGACCTGACCGCCGCCGGGGCAATCGATCTGCCCGATACGCCTGACGTTCCAACCCTCGGCCATTCGCAAGTCCTCCTGCCGCAACTTAGCGGTTTACTGTTGGTGGAACAATCGTCTCGTCACCCTCAGGGCTGAACGGCCTTGCGCGCGCGCTCTGCGATTTCGCGCGGGGCGGAATAGACCCGCTGGACGAAGGCCTGAACCTGTTCGCCGGTCTGGGGGCGCAGATCCAGCTGCACCCGCTGCGCCTCTGCGATCAGCTCCGGATCCTGCATGGCCGATGAGAAGGCTGCGCGCAGCATCGCAACCCGCTGCGCAGGCACGCCGGGCGGCGCCACGAAGGAGCGCCCCAGACCCTGCGCCCCGAAAATGAGATCGAAGATCTGCCGCTCCTCCTCATTGCGCGCGTATTGATAGACATGCGGTACGGTCTTGATGTCCGGATGAGGCTCGAGCCCCAATTGCAGGGTCATCAGCAAATCGCCGCTATCGAAGGCCTCGCGATATTGGGTGCGGGCCGTCGAGAGGGAAATGCCGCATACCCCGTGCAATTCCCCACCCTCGATGGCGAGCTTGACGCTGGCGGAGCCCTTGTAGCCCTCGATCACCTTCAGTTGAGCCCCTGTGAGCGCACGCAGGGCCGTCGCCGACTGGCTGAGGGGTCCAGAGGCGCCGGTGCCACCAACCATCACTTCACGCTGGCGGGCATGTTCGAACGTCAGGGCGCCCGAGGCTTTCGAGAAAGCGCAGACGCTGACGCTCGAATCCATATTGCCGATCCAATTGTATTGCGAAGCGTCGAAGCGACCGGCGGCATGGCCCAGCATGGGCGCGAATGGCACGGTGAAGGCGACGATAGCTATGGTGGTCCCATCCTTGGGCGCGACCGTGCCAAGCCAGTTGAAGGCGGAGACTCCGCTGGCGCCAACAACATTCTGCACGAGCGCATTGGGTTTGCCGGGAAGATATTTTGGCAAGTAGCGAGCCAGGGTGCGCGCATAAAGATCGAACCCGGTGCCGGGCTCATGGCCCACAACGATGGTGAAGGGCTTGTCCTTGAACATATCGTCGCGCGTCTGCGCTTGTGCCCTTGGCGCCGCCATAACAAGCGCGAGCAGCGCCAGCGTCCAGGCGCGGTGCGTCCTCATCCCGTTCATCCCTTACTCCCGTCCGGTCGCCTCGCCGAGTCGCGGGGATCCTAGCCAAGGGGGCCATCAAGTCAAAGAAGGCTTGGGAACGCAGGCAATCCGAGGCTTTTTGCTGAAGCGAGGACGACACTCAGGAGCGCCTGGATAAAATTCCACTTGCCAAACGCTCGTGTTCTTGTTATGTTCCAAAATCAAAATTCCCCCATTGATTTTCAGACAGGGTCTCTCATGGCTGACCAAATCGTCATCACCGAGAAAACCAGCCAGGCGAAAGATGTGCGGGCGGCGGTCGGGACCCGCTATGGCGACATCCTTGCGGCGGAAGGCCATTTGCTGGATCTGGAGGAGCCCGAGGACGCGGTGCCTGAGTGGAAACGCTGGTCGCCCATTCTGCTGCGTCCCGAAGGCCTCTACGCCACCAAGCCAGCAGATGGTGGGAACAAGGCCGCGAAACTCAGGGCGATTGGGGAGGCCCTGCGGAGCGCCAGAACGGTCTGGCTCGCCACGGACTGCGACCGGGAGGGGCAACTGATCGGCCAGGAGATTCTGGAGCACTACAAGTATCGGGGAGAGGTTCGGCGTGTTTTGTTCACGGCGCAGGATCCCCAGACAATTCGAGATGCCTTCGGGCGCGCCAAGCCCAACTCAGACTATGCCCAGCTTTACGCCGCCGCCGTCGCACGCCGTCAATCGGACCAAATCTACAATCTCTCCCTCACGCGGACGGCGACGGTCATTCTGGGACAGGGGGCGCGTGGGGTCATCGGGGTTGGCCGGGTCAAGACCCCCACCCTCGCCATCGTCTGCAAACGCGAGCTGGAGATTCGTGATTTCGTCCCCGTCACCTATTTCGAGGTCGTCGCGACCGCCGTGGTCGAAGGGGGCGCCTTCAAGATGCGGCATGCGCCGCAGGAGCGGATTCTCAAGCGCGAGCAGGCCGATCTAGTGGTCAAGGCCGCTGAGGGTTTCACGGGGCCGCTGGGGGTGCGCGTCGAGGACAAGAAACAAGGCCCGCCCAAGCTCCACGATCTCCCCTCGCTGCAAAAGCTCTGCTCCTCCCGCTTTGGCTGGTCGGCGGCCAAGACCTTGGAAATCGCCCAGCAGCTTTATGACGGCCAGGGCAAAAAGATCATCACCTATCCCCGCGCCGAGGTGCGCTATCTCCCGGAAAGCCTGATTCCCGATGCCGCAAAGATCATCGCGGGTCTCCAGGTCGGGCAATCCTTCAAGGAGATCCCCGTGCCGACGCCGCCCGTGATCCGCAGGGGCGCCCATGGGTCCTTCCATGACAAGGGCCTTGAGGGCGCGAGCCATCACGCGGTCATCCCCAACGTGAACACGGTGGACAGCCTGCGTGAGGTCTGGCCGAGACTTTCGCTGGATGAGAAGAAGCTGTTCGATGTCATCGCACGGGCCTATCTGGCCTCGGTGATGCCCGACTTTCGCTACCGCCAGACGACCGCGACGCTGGATGTCGCGGGCTTCCCCTTCAAGGCGACGGGTCGCCAACCCATCGATCTTGGCTGGCGCGCAGCCTTTCCCGAATGGACGCCCGCCGATGAAAAGGGCGATGAGGCCCAATTGCTCCCGGTGATGAAAAACGGCGAGACCGCCCGGTTGCAAAACCCGGAGGTCGAGGACAAGGAAACCCGTCCCCCGCCGCGATACAACGAGGGCACGCTGATCGAGGCGATGCAGAACGCCTGGCGCTTTGTGGATGACGAGGTTCTGCGCGACCGGTTGAAAGAGGCCAAGGGCATTGGCACGCCCGCCACCCGGGCGGAAATCATCGGGGGGCTGAAGCGACAGGATTTCCTGATGGCGCAGGGCAAGAACATCGTGCCTACCGAGACCGGACTAAGGCTCTTCGGCGTGCTCAGGGAGGCTGACCCCGCTCTCGTTGACCCCGGCCTGACGGCGCAACTTGAGTGCCTTCTCGATGATGTCGTCATTGGCAAGCAGGAAATGGTCGGCGCCATCGATGCGGTCTGCGACGTCGCCGAGCGCATCATTGGAAAACTCAGAAATGGCGCCCATGGCGGCGGCGCGCCCCTGCGCGGGGGCGGCGGGGGCGAGGGTCCGGGGGGAAGCCGTCCGCCGACCCCTGCCATGAAGCGTTACGCCCTCACCCTCGCGCGCCAAAAGCGCGTCAAACTTCCGGCGGATTATGCGACGTCCGGCGCCGTCTGCCGGGCCTTTCTGGAAGAACATGCCCCGAAGAAAGCGGCAAATCCCGTGAATGACGAACCGTCATCCGGCATAGGGGAGCCTGAGGGCGGCGCCATCAAGAAACCTACGCCCCCAGGCAAGTCGCGCGCCCGGCGCGGCGCCAAGCCAGTTCCCTTGACGGCGGAAGGAGCAGGCGACCAACCCAAGCGCAAGCGAAAGGCGAAGGCTGGCGCGGCTCCGGCCAAAGGGGCGCAGTCAGATCAAATCAAGACAACCGCCAATGGCGACACACCGCTGCGGATCCCCTATGGCAACAAGGAAACAGCGCAGAAGCTCGGCGCCCGCTACGCCGCAGGTGGATGGTACGCGCCGCCGGGCGTCGATCTCAGCGCCTTCAGCGCGCAGGGGTGGCTATAGATCCCCTGCCCCATCATTCTGGCGCATCAGCATGGCCGCCATCAGAGTACAGGTCTGGTCCTATTCACCAACCAGACCTTTCAGATTCGCCTTGAGGTCAGACGGCAAGCCTCGCATGTCCCGCACGATCTGAGCGACCCGCTCACCAAGTGCGGTTCGCCTCGGAGCTTCCCTCCCTCCGATTCCGCCATTTTGTGCGAATTTTTATTGCGCCCACTCAGGACCGTTTTTTCTCACGCAATCCCATGCGTTCCAACCGCGGAAAGAGGCCATCGCGCAGATGTTCCATTTCGGAAATAAAATTCACCATGCCCAGCGCCATGCCATCAAGCGTGGCGTCGCTCAGTCTTTTGATATGCTCCGCCACTTCATCGTAACTGCCAAAAAGCATGTAGGTGCCAAGGCCGGAAATCAGCCGTTCCTTGAAGTTCTGAATGTCGTCATAACGCCCTTCGCGCCCCTTCAGTCTTATGGCCGCAGCAGAGTCTGCGGCCTCCCAGTCCCCATGTTCATGAACGATGTAATGATAAAACTCTTCGGCTTCTCTGCGCGTGGGGCGACATATGACATGCCCGCTCGCGAAAAGACCGAACTTTCTACCCTCGCCCATAGCCCTGATGTTATCGAGATTCGTCTTCATGAGCGCCGCGTCGCGGATGGAGGTGAAGAGACAATCGACATGGCGCACGGCGAATTCGCGTCCATAGGTCGAAGCCCCCGCGCTGATGAGCAGCGGAAATCGATCATTCCAGGGTCGCGGCTTGCTGGAGACGCCTTTTAATTTCATCCATTGGCCCTCGTGGTCGAAAGGCTCGGTCTCGGACCAGATCCGCTTGACCACATCGACCCATTCACCTGTGTAGGAGTAACGGGACTCATGGGGCACGAGTTCAACGCCAAACATATCGAATTCGCCCTGGTTCCAGCCCGAAACGATATTCAGCGCAAATCGTCCCTCGCCAATATGGTCAGCGGTGACCATCTGCTTGGCGGCGAAAACAGGATTGGCGAAACGCACATGCAAGGTGCCGCAGACCGTGATCTGCTGCGTGCAGGCCAGCAGACCCGAGGCCCAGGTCAGGGTCTCGAAAGCCGAGCCCTGAAAATCCGTCTTGCCGTGGTATCCATTCCAGCGCCCGATCGGCAAAAGAAAATCTACGCCCGCCTCGTCAGCCAGAATCGCCGCGCGCTTGTTGTTGCGCCACGATGCGTCCCATCGCTCCGGCGCCGTGGTCATGGTGAGTCCGTTGGAGCAATTCATGCCAAACAAACCAATCTTGAATTTGTTTGCGCCATAAAGACCCGTCGCAACGTCGCTCATGACTTTTCCTTTTGCCGCTGTCTTCCATTGCTTTTCGTTCTAAAGACCATTGATGGCGTCGCGGACCCGCGCAACGACGGGCTCCGGCGTTTCCATGATCTCATCCACCAGCTTGGCGATGGCGCCGCCAGACAGAGGCCGCAATTCGAGACCAAGTCTTCCGGCCTCCTCCACGAAATCAGGGTCCGCCACAGCTTTGTCAAAGGCGGTGCGCAAAGCAGCAAGACGATCATTGGGCAGCTTCGGCGGGCCATAGATGGGCCTGTGCATTTCAAATTTCATGAGCAGAAAACGCAGCATGCGCAAATCATCCTCGTTGGTCACGAGTTCGATCAGGGAAGGAACATCCTTCATCGAAGGCACGCGCTCAAGACCAAATTGCATGACGATGCGCGCCTTGCCGCTCTTCAACCAATCCGCTTTCTGGATGGTGAGATTGGAATAGGCGGTGTTGCTTGCATTGAGTTCGCCGCGCTCAATGGCGAGAAAGACATCATTGCTGCCTTGATACCCCGTGATGACTTCGGATTTCAGGCCAAGCAATTTATTCGCCAACATGGGAAAGATAGCGTTGTCGCCACCAATCGTCGTGGAGCCGAACCGCGACGCCTTCGTCCTCATGTCCTGCCAGGTGCTAATGCCCGATTCGTGCCAGACCCAGGAAATCTGGGGCTCGCGCACCGGCGTGCCAATCCAGCTGAGGTTGCGCGGGTCCCAATTGGCGCTCTTGCCATCGGCGGACATGAGCTTCAGACGCGGTTCATAAGGCACATTGCTGGTGCCCATGCCGATGACCGTGCCATCGCTCGGCGCCACATTGAAAAGGTAATTCGTCATGATGACGCCCGCCGCCCCCGGCATGTTGCGGACCACGACGACAGGATTGCCGGGCAGGTGTTTGGTCAGATAGCGCGCAAGCGGCCGGGACGTAATGTCGTAACCGGTGCCTGCGGCGGAGCCGACCACATATTGGATGGTTTTCCCGCGATAGAAATCTGCAAGGTCCTGGGCCATGGCTTGGCCAGATTGGCACAGGGCGGCGCCAGCGGAGAAGATGATGAGCGCACGGGCGCAATTCATAGCTCTGAAACCAACAGCCATCTGTTCCCTCCATGCCTCAACTTTGCTTTTTTTGTTTTTCAAGGTTCCCGAGGAGGTCCCCGGGGTCAAGCGCACTGCACGCCCGCTTGCAATAGAGCAAACGGTGGCTCGTTTATCAATGGCCGGGTGGCGGCTGCGTCAAGCCCGGCCCGCTTTGGTGACCGGCGACCCCGTATGGCGATGCGGAGGCCCGCCGCGCTGATAGCGCGACAGTCCCGACCAACAAAGGCCCGGCCCCTAGCGCCGAAGGCGAGGCCGCGCCGTGACTTGATGACCGCCTGCTACTTCTTGATCTCAGCCGCCGCCACCGCCGCAGCGAAGGACGCGCGATCCTTCTCGAAGACCGCTTTGACTTGCGCTTCGGTCTGACCGCCCGGCACGATGCCGAGATCACGGAGCCGCTTCTGCAATTCAGGCTGGCTGGTCATGTCGATAATGGCCTGACGAAGGCGCGAGGTGATGGGTTCGGGCGTGCCAGAGGCCACAAAGAAACCGTTCCAGGACCCGAACACGAAGCCCGGCATGGTCTCTGAAATTGTCGGCAATTGCGGCGCAGCGGCGATGCGCTCGGATGTGCCGACGGCCAGAATCCGGATCTTGTCGCTTTCGGCCTGCTGCAACAGCACCGAGGCGTTGCCGAAATAGAAATCCACATCGCCGCTGATGAGATCGCCGATGGCTTGCGGCTCTCCACGCTGGGGCACCATCACCAGATCCACATTGGCGCGCTTGAACAAGAGCAAGGGACCGAGATGACTGATGTTGTTGACGCCAGCCACCACATAGTTGAGCTTGCCCGGATTGGCGCGCGCATAGGCGAGGAACTCGGTGAGATTGGTCACGGGAAGGCTGCGCTTGACCGCAACCACTTGTGAACCGGTGCCCACATTGGTGACGGGCGTCAATTGTTTGATGGGATCGACCGAGATCTGTTGCACCAGGGGCGTCAGCAGGACCGTGGCGCTCGGCGCAAACAAGATCGTATAACCATCCGCAGGCGAATTGACGGTTTGTTCGGTCGTCAAAACGCCGCCAGCGCTGGGCTTGTTGATGACCACGAATGGCTTGCCAAACTTGGTCTGCAGATATTCAGCGGCCAGGCGCGCCATCAGATCGGTGTTTCCGCCCGCCGCCGTGGGCACGAGAATGGAGACTTGTCGGCTGGGCCATTCATCCGCTGCGAATGCGAAGGTCGGGGACGCAACCGCCAGGACGATGGCGAGGGACTTCAGCAAAGACCGCCTTACAACCTTCATCGGGGGGCTCCATCCATCAGTTCAAACTGCGGGGATCCACAAAGCAGCCTGACAGGACAATCAGGCTCAAAAAGCGGCATCCGCCAAGCCATTATCGCGACGCCGCCTCGAAAAGCAACTGAACGATTTTGGCGCCTCGAAACACTGGCGTAGCGGCGATGAATGTCCTGCAAAGGTCCGTGGTTTTCGGGTTTTCACAGGCTTGCGCCAAGGTGGCGGCAGTCTGTCGCAGGCGCTTTCATCCGGGGGGCGACGAGGGTCAAACCTCTTGTGGAGCCTCCCAAAGTCAGCCATGCTGCCGGGACAATTCTCGGGAGGCGCGGCAGCGCCGATCATCGATCAGGATGAGATTGGATGCCAAAGCAGGTCGTTATCATAGGCGCAGGTCCCGTGGGTCTGGTGGCGGCCTGTCTGCTGGTGGACGAGGGCATTCCCGTCACGATCATTGAATCGTGCCCGGATCTGCCGCGTGATCTGCGCGCCTCCACCTTCCATCCGCCGACGCTCGACATGCTGGAGCGGTTCGGGGTTGTTCAGCCCATGATCGATCAGGGGTTGATCTGTCCCACATGGCAGTTTCGTGATCGCGCCGATGGCGTGGTCGCCGAGTTCGACCTTTCGCTTCTGCAGGGCGAAACGAACCATCCCTATCGCCTGCAGTGCGAGCAGTGGCGGCTTGGCGAAATGCTTATGGCCCGCCTGCAGACCCAGCCGCTTGCGTCGATCCACTTCGGCCTGAGCGCCACCGCCGTGCGCCAGTCAGACCATGGTGTCGAGGTCGACGCCGTCAATGCGCAAGGCGAGACGCAGACATTCATCGGCGATTTCTGCATCGGAGC
>CAMDOY010000090.1 GCA_945903655.1 Rhizobium sp. Q54
CATGCCCCAGACCGCTGCTATGGCGAGCCCCGCCACTGCGGCGACCAGGAAGCCCGGACCAAGACGACGCTCATGGGCGAAGGGATGACCGGCGAGCCAGCCAAGCAAAAGAGCAGGAAGAGCGGTGGAGACCAGGAACACCATGCTCAGGGCGGGCTGCATGACGGCGCAGGCCAAGGCGCCGATAAAAGCGGCGAAGAGGCCGGCCAGCGACCCGTAGCCGAGCACGGCGATCATCAGAGGCATGGGCGCGAGGATGCTGAGCCAGACGCCCGCCATCATGCCCTTCGCGGGCAGCAGGAAAAGCACGCCTGCGGCGAGCCCCGCCCCAAAGGCTATGAGAAAACGATTCGCCATGCGCCGAGCTGTCCCGCCAGGAAGCGGTTAGAGCGGATCAAAGCCGCCCAACCAAGCCGCTACGGACCATTCCGCGCGGCCGACGTAAACCCTCCCCGGCGGACCGGAGAGGGCGAGTTTCAAGTGCTTACTTGATGACGTAGGGCAGCAGACCCAGGAAGCGCGCGCGCTTGATGGCCTGACCCAGCTCGCGCTGCTTCTTGGCGGAGACCGCCGTGATGCGCGAGGGGACGATCTTGCCACGCTCGGAGATGTAGCGGGACAGGAGACGGACGTCCTTGTAATCGATCTTCGGTGCGCCCGGGCCCGTGAAGGGGCAGGACTTGCGACGGCGGAAGAAGGGGCGACGGGGAGCGGCTGCAGTGGTCATCAGAAAGCTCCTCCTTCAACGGCGCCATCCTCACGGGGGCGGCGGGGACGATCGGGACGCGGGCCGCGGCGGTCGCCACGATCACCACGGTCGCCGCGATCACCACGATCGCCGCGCTCGTCGCGGTCGCTATCTTCACGCTTGCGCATCATGGCGGAGGGAGCCTCTTCATGGGCCTCCACGCGCAGGGTCAGAAGACGCAGGATGTCCTCGTTGATGCCCATCAGGCGCTCCATCTCGGTGATGGCGGCCGGGGGGGCGTCAATGTTGATGAGGGTGAAGTGCGCCTTGCGGTTCTTCTTGATGCGGAACGCCAGGGACTTGACGCCCCAGTATTCGATCTTGCCGATCTTGCCGCCATTGGCTTCAATGACGGTCTTCATCTGCTCAGTCATCGCTTCGACCTGCTGGGCCGTAACGTCCTGACGAGCAAGGTAGATGTGCTCATAGAGAGCCATGTTGGACCTTTCTCTGTCTGTTGCAGCCTCGGCGCGGAGCCCTTCGAGCCCGGAGAAAGGCCCGACGGAATACATATCGAAGGCGGAGACACGGGAAGACGGGTTCCTTAACCCTATGGACTTGAGCCCACCTTCCGTTCAGCCTCCGGCAGAAGCTGTGGCGTGCTTCTACACGATTTGCCGAGGGATGCAAGACGCCCGACCATCAAAGGCCAAGGCCAAGCGTGCGCGGGGCCATTTCCTGAAATGCACACCGCTATTCACCGGCCCATGCGTGACGCAGGACCCCGGCTCAGTTATATGAATCAGCGAGTCGCAAGCGCTGGGTCAGGCGTAGCGTCGCTCCCAAGAGGCCCAACTGATGCCATCCTACCTCGATCTCGGCTTGATCGTCGTCGTTCTGATCTCCGCCCTGCTGTCCATGCTGCGCGGGTTCACGCGCGAAGTGCTGGCCATCGCCTCCTGGGCGGCGGCGGCGGCGGCGGCCTATCTGTTCCACCCCATGCTGCTGCCCACGGTCAAGCAATACATCAGCAATGACAAGGGCGCGCTTGCGGTGGCGGCGGCCAGCATCTTTCTGGTGACGCTGGTGATCGTGTCGGTCATCACCGTGAAGATTTCCGATCTGATCCTGGATTCGCGCATCGGCGCGCTGGATCGCTCGCTGGGCTTTCTCTTCGGCGCGGGGCGTGGCTTCCTGCTCTGCGCCATCGCCTTTATTTTTTTCGCCTTTCTCGTGCCTGAGAAGTCCTATCCCACCTGGGTGCAGAATTCGAAGACCCGCAGCTGGCTGGAGGCGACAGGCGCCTCCCTCGAGGCCTTGCTCCCCGAGAACCTCGACCAGTCCCTGTCAAAGATCCTGAAAAAGGATACGAAGACAGGGGATGAGCCGCCTTCGGAGACGGAAGAAAAGCCCCCGGCCGCCGCGCCCGCGCCAGCCCCTGCGCGTCCGGGCCAGCGCAGCCAGACCCGTCCCGAGACCCCGCCGCAGAGCATTGACGCATTGCTCAATTCGGGAAGCGCTGGAACAAGGCGTTGATAGTGGCTATGACGGTGCTGACATTTGGCGCCGCGCGCTTTATGTCATGATGGTTCCAGAGTTCGGTCGAAAGCGCTATGCTCGCATTCGGTCGTTCGCTCCACGGATACGCCAAAGGACCTGCGATGAGCCACTCGGATCGCCATACACAGACTTCTGGTTCCGACACGCTCAGCGAAGCCTACCCCCCTCACCTTGACGCCCCCCTCGACCTCGACGGCGACCGCCTTCGCGAGGAATGCGGGGTCTTCGGCATTTTCGGCCATCCCGAGGCCGCCGCCATCACGGCGCTGGGCCTGCACGCCCTCCAGCATCGCGGCCAGGAGGCGGCGGGCATCGTGGCCTTTGACGGCAAGCGCTTCAGCTCGGAGCGGCGCATTGGCCTGGTGGGCGACCATTTCTCCTCGCGCGGCGTGATCGAGCGCCTGCCCGGCAACGCGGCTCTGGGCCATGTGCGCTATTCCACCACCGGCGAGACCATCCTGCGCAATGTGCAGCCCCTCTTCGCCGAACTCGATACCGGCGGCTTCGCGGTGGCCCACAACGGCAACCTCACCAATGGCATCACCCTGCGGCGCGAGCTCATTAAGCAGGGTGCCATCTATCAGTCGACCTCCGACACCGAAGTGATCCTTCATCTGGTGGCGCGCAGCCGCAAGGGCCGCATCCTTGATCGGTTCATCGAGGGGCTGCGCCAGCTCGAGGGCGCCTATTCGCTGGTGGTCATCACCAACAAGAAGCTGATCGGCGTGCGCGACCCCCTGGGGATTCGCCCCCTCGTGCTGGGCGAGCTCGACGGGCACTATATCCTGGCATCCGAGACCTGCGCGCTGGACATCATCGGCGCCCGCTTCATCAGGGATGTGGAGAATGGCGAGGTGGTGGTGATCTCCGAGAGCGGGATCGAATCGCACAAACCCTTCCCACCCCAGCCCATGCGGCCCTGCATCTTCGAATATATCTATTTCTCCCGCCCCGACTCCATCGTCCATGGCCGCCATGTCTATGAAGTCCGCAAGAACATGGGCGCGCAGCTGGCCCGCGAATCCGGCGTGGACGCCGATGTGATCGTGCCCGTGCCCGACTCTGGGGTGCCCGCCGCCATCGGCTATGCGCGGGAGGCGGGAATCCCCTTCGAGCTGGGGATCGTGCGCAACCATTATGTGGGCCGCACCTTCATCCAGCCCACGCAATCGGTGCGTGAGCTTGGCGTTCGCCTCAAGCACAGCGCCAACCGCTCGGTGGTGAAGGACAAGAAGATCGTCCTGATCGATGATTCCATCGTGCGCGGGACCACCTCGGTGAAGATCGTGCAGATGATGCGCGACGCCGGCGCGAAGGAGGTGCATTTCCGCATCTCCTCCCCCCCCATCACCCATCCCGATTACTACGGCATCGACACCCCCAGCCGCGAGAAGCTGCTCGCCGCCACCCATTCGCTGGACGAGATGCGCCGCTACATCGGCTGCGACTCCCTGGCCTTCCTGTCCGTGGATGGCATCTACCGCGCCATGGGCGAAGAGGGCCGCAACAACGCCCGCCCGCAATTCACCGACCATTGCTTCACCGGCGATTACCCCACGAATCTCACGGATCTCGGAGGCGACGCCACGCGCCGTCAGCTCTCCCTGCTCGCGGAATTGGCTTGAAGAGCTTGCCAAAGTGATTCCGAAAGGTGCTCTATCAAACTGAATTCATTTTCAAAAATTTCATTATCCTTTTTTGGATTTCAGTTGATGCGCGGGCCGTCCGGGCGCGCTAGGTTAAGCTGCGCAACCCGGAGCCCGTCATGAGCTTGCCCCTTGAGAACCGCATCGCCCTCGTCACCGGCGCATCCCGAGGCATCGGTCGCGCGGTGGCGATTGAATTGGCGCGGGAGGGGGCCCATGTGGTGGCCCTCGCGCGCACCCAAGGCGCGCTGGAGGAGCTGGACGACGAGATCCGCGCAGTCGGCGGCGAGGCCACCCTCGTGCCCTGCGACCTCAAGGATTTCGACGCCCTTGACCGGCTGGGCCTCGCCCTGTTCGAACGCTGGCGCAAGCTCGACATTCTCGTGGGCAATGCGGGCGTTCTGGGCCCGGTGTCGCCGCTGGGCCATGTGGACCCGCCGAACTGGGACAATGTCTTCGCCATCAATGTCACCGCCAACTACCGGCTGATTCGTTCCCTCGACCCGCTGCTGCGCGCCTCCACCGCCGGCCGCGCCGTCTTCGTGACCTCGGGCGCGGGCAGCCGCGCCGCGATGAAAGCCTATATGGGCCCCTATTCCATCTCGAAAGCCGCCCTCGACGCCCTCGCCCGCACCTATGCGGCGGAGACCCTGACCACCTCCAATGTCCGCGTGATGATCGCCAACCCCGGCCCGCTGCGCACGAAGATGCGCGCCAGCCTGATGCCGGGCGAAGACCCCATGACCCTGCGCACCCCCGAGGACTTCGCCCCCAAGGTGGTCGCTCTCTGCCGTCCGGAGTCCACGGAAAGCGGAAAGCTCTATGATTTTCAGGATGATCGCGTGAAAAGCTGGCGCTCGCCGGAGTGAGGTGAATGGACAGTATAGTTTCGCTGTTGCTTGCAAATAAGCTTGAGGCGAAGCTGTGGCGGCGAAACATAAGTCTTTCAAACAATTTATATGACGTCATTCATGGACTTGAGATGATTTAACGCTGCGGTCAACATGCAATCAGGCGCTTTGCCGGATTGAGGCACATCGAATGCAGGACCAGGACTTGCACAGCACAGTCGAGCACATCTGGAGCGCCTGGCTGGATCTTAACTATGCTTTGGCGGATCTGCACGACAGGGGCGCCGATGACATGATCCGCCTGGAAGTGGGATCGAGCCTGGCGCACTTGCGCGCCATTGCAGAAAAAATCGACGCGCTGGCCGCAAACGCCGCCGCCGAGCGGGCCCCCTGCCCGCCCGCCAACCAGCGCCTCACCAAATTTTCCGCTTACCCTTGTCGAAGGGGTTCTTCGAGTTGCGGGTCGAAATGCGGATCGGCACGCCCTGGAGCGCGAAGGTCTCGCGCAAGCCGTTGATCAGGAAGCGCTCGTAACTCGTCGGTAACTCATCGAGCTGGTTGCCGAAGATCACGAAATGGGGCGGCCTGGCCTTGGGCTGAGTCATGTAGCGGATCTTGATGCGCCAGCCCGACACTGCGGGCGGCGGGGTCTTCTCGATGACAGGCGCCAGCCAGCGGTTGAGGCGGCCCGTGGAAATGCGGATGTTCCAGGTCTCGTGGACCTTGAAGATCGCCTCCATCAGCTTCTCGACGCCCACGCCCGTGAGGCCGGAGACCGGCACGACCGGCGAGCCCTTGACCTGCGGCAGAAGCCGGTCGGCCTCCTCGCGCAGTTCCAGCAGGCGCTTGTTCTGGTCGGGCACCAGATCCCATTTATTGAGGCCGATCACCAGACCGCGCCCCTCTTTGGCCACGAGGTCGATGATGGTCAGATCCTGCTTCTCGAAGGGGATCGTGGCGTCGAGCAGCACCACCACCACCTCGGCGAAGCGCACCGCGCGCAGGGCGTCGGCGGCGGCGAGTTTTTCCAGCTTGCCATGCACATTGGCCCGCTTGCGCAGCCCCGCCGTGTCGAACATCTTCATCTTGCGCATGCTGCCGTCGCGGCGCGACCAATGAAATTCCACCGCGATGGAATCGCGGGTGATGCCCGCCTCCGGCCCGGTCAGCAGCCGGTCTTCGCCCAGAATGCGGTTCAGCAGGGTCGACTTGCCCGCATTGGGACGCCCGATGACCGCCACGCGCAGGGGCTTGGTCGTATCGAGCTCGGAGCCATCCTCCTCCTCGCCCAGGATGAGGCGGATTTCCTCTTCCTCGTTCTCTTCGGCGGGCAGAGCGGTCTGCTCGGGCAGGGCCTCGCGCAGGCAGTCATAGAGTTCGGTGACCCCGTCGCCATGCTCGGCGGAGAGGGGGATGGGATGGCCCAGGCCCAGCTCGAAAGCCTCGACTGCGCCCGCCTGCCCCGCCTTGCCCTCGGCCTTGTTGGCGATGAGGATGATGGGCTTGCCGGAGCGGCGCACCAATTGGCCGAAATAGCGGTCGGTGGGGGTGATGCCCGCCCGCGCGTCGATCATGAAGAAGATCGCGTCGGCCATTTCGATGGCGGCCTCGGTCTGGGCGCGCATGCGGCCTGACAGGGAGGCGACGTCGCCCTCTTCAAGACCCGCCGTATCGACGATGGTGAAGGTGAGGTCGGCGATATGGGCCTCCCCCTCGCGCCGGTCGCGGGTGACGCCGGGCTGGTCGTCGACCAGCGCCAGCTTCTTGCCGACGAGTCGGTTGAAGAGGGTGGATTTTCCGACATTGGGCCGGCCGATGATGGCGACTGTGAAAGACATGGGCCCTTACATAGTGAATTGGGCGCGCCACAAAAGAGGCGCGCCGAGGGGGTCAGCGAGCCTTGCTGGCGGCGACGAGGCCCAGCAGGGTCTCCGCCCGCTGGCGCAGCCCCGCAGGAGCCTGCAAATCGACGACGATCTGGTCGAGCCACCGGCCCGCCGCCTCGAAGTCATCCGTCTTGAAGGCGGCGTAGGCGAGCATTTCGCGCGCGCTGTTGCGGAAGGGGGCGCCGGTCTGGGCGAGGGGCTCAAGGCGACGCTTGACCTCCGCCGCATCCGCTTCATCCAGCCGCAGCATGGCCGCGCGCAGCCGCGCGACATCCTGCATCAGGGTCGGGATCTTGGCGTCCGACGCGAGGGCGTCATAGATCTGCACGGCCTTGGGCGCATCGGTGACGGCCACATCGGCGGCGCCACGAAAGCGGGCCAGCAAGGCGTAGCCGGGCGTGCCCTGCTTGATGAGGTCCTGGAAGGCGGCGTCGGCCTCGGCGGGCTTGTTCTCGCGGGAGAGCTGGAGAGCGGCCTCGAAGCTGGCGCCGGCGGCTTCCGCCTTGGCGCGCTCGCCGTCTTTGTAGAACCGCCAGCCTGCGGAGGCGGCCACGACGGCGAGCGCAAGCGCGATGAACAGGGTCTGGTATTTCGACCAGAACTGCAGCGCCTTGTCGCGGCGGACTTCTTCGTCCACCTCGCGGAAAATATCGGACATGTCCTTGCTCGGTCCCGTCTGGCTGGTCGCGGCGCCCATGGCCGCAAAGGTCGGTTACCACGCGCGCGCCCGGAAGGCGAGCGCTTGTTGCGCCGAAGTCCATTCCAAAGCCCGGACGCCACCCCCCGGACTTTGACCACCGCGCCGCCGCCCCGCCGCCTTACCGCAGGCGCATTCGGGGAAGAACATGAAAAGACGAAAGAAACCAAGGGGCGGACACGAGGCCCGACAGGCGACGACCCGACCGTGGCCGATGAGGTCAAGGCCCGGGCCGAAGTCAGCGACCCCAGCCGGAAGGCTCAAGGCCCCGCTTGACCCATGTTCCCCTGACCAGGAGTTCGACCATGTCCAGATATAATCAGGTGAAGGTCCGCCAGAGCCCCCGGCGCCTCGGGCTCCCACAATTGGCGCTCCTGACGGGCGCCTTCATCACCGCCGTGATCCTGACGGCGGCCCTGCGGCCCAGCATGATCCCCTTTCTGCAGCTGCGCTCCTGGGGGAGCGCCGCCAGCGACCAGAAGAACGATCTGTCCGGCCAGATGGAGCGGGACGAGGCCCAGGAAAAGCTGGCGGCCGCCATGGCGCGCTTCGCCGACCTGAACCACACGCCGCAGGCGACGCCCGCCCCTGCGCCTGCGCCCGCCACGACGCCCGCCGCAGAGGTGGCCAAAGCGCCCCCGCCCCCTGCCCCCGCCATGGCGGCGGTCGCCATCCCGGCGGAAGCCCCCCCTGCAGCCCCGCCGCCACCGGCCATCGAGACCCCGGCGCCTGCGCCCGTTCCTGTAGCCATCGCCGCCCCCACCCTGCCGCCCCTCAGCGAAGCCGACATGCGCCGCCTGAGCGGCAAGGCGGCCCAGGCGATCCGCGACGGGGATATTCTGGGCGCGCGCCTGATCCTGGAGCGGACCATCGAGGGAGGCGACGCCAAGGCCCTGCTCGCCCTGGCGGAGACCTATGATCCCAAGGCCCTGATCCGCATGAACGCCAAAGGCGTGAAGGGCGACGCCGCCCATGCCCGCAAGCTCTATGGGCAGGCCCTCGCGCGGGGCGTCAGCGAGGCGCGCGGGCGGCTGGAGGCGCTGGACCAATGATCACGGAACCGTGATGTGATCCGGCTGGAACTGAGCCGCGTAACTTCCACGGCATTCCTCCCGTGTGCCTCCTTTCAAACCCCGCGCGTCTGGATCCCCCGGTCCGGAGCGCGGGTTTTTTTATGGGGCGGGGGTCGGAGGGCGTTGATGCCGCTGACTTCCGGGGGCATGTTTGAAGCAATGCAAAGCCTAAGATGGCCGACCCTGAATGAGCGATCCTCGAACACGCACCTCCAAGCTCCAGGCGGACGCCTCACGCAAGCGCGACACCAACCTGCCCCGCTTCCACGTCATCGGCCTCGCCTCTGACCGTGACCTGATCCGCGCGCTCGCCAAGCGGCTTGCCGAGGGAGGGCCGGAAGCGTCACGCCTGCGCGCCGCCATCAGCCACGCCATGACGACGCCGACCACCCAAAAGGGCGGCATACTGGCCGCGCTACGGAGATCACCCCTCGTTGGGGCGGATCTCGACTTGAGCCGCCATCAATAAAGCAGGCCCCCCGCCCCTCAGACCCGCTCCAGCGGCTGAAACGGTCCCTCCGGCAGGGTCAGCTCAATCCCATCGCCCGCCCGGACCAGACCGCCCGCGATCACAACCCCCATGATCCCCGCCTTGCGAACAAGGGCGCCATGGGCGTCCCGCTCAAGCGCCGCCGCCATCAGGCCGGGCTGGAAATGGTCCAGTTGGGCGCAGGGGTTGCGCAGGCCTGTCACCCGCACGGCGGCGTGGGGTCCGAACCGCAGCACCGCATGCAGCGGCAGGCGGACGAGGTCGAGGCCGCTGGTGGTGATGTTTTCGCCCAACTGCCCGGGCTTCACATCGAAGCCTGCGAGGGCCAGCTCCTGCAGCCATTCCTCGCTGATCAGATGCACCTGGCGCAAATTCGGTTGCAGAGGATCGGCCGCCACCCGCGAGCGATGCTTCACGAGGGCGCCGCAATGGGCGTCGCCCTCAACCCCCAAGCCTTCCAGCAAGGTGATCTGCGAAATCGCGGCCTTTGAGAAGGCGTGCGTGGCGGCGGAACTGACGCAGACGACCCGCATGGTCTTCACCCCAACACCGCCACCCCGATCAGATACGGATGCAAAAACAGCATCGCCCCATAGGCGATGACGCCGACCACCACCGCGATCACATCCACGCGCACATTGGGCGCGGGCGCATCGACCACCCCATCAGCCGGGCGCCAGCGGTAGGAGATGCGGTCCACCACCGCCCAGGCCAGCAGGGACGAAAACAGGATCATGCCGCCGAGATCCCCGTTGGCGAGCAGATGGGCCAGCGCCCAGGTCTTCACGCCCACGAGCATGGGATGCTTGAGCCGCATCTTGATATAGCCCAGCTTCGGCCCCGAGGCCGCCAGCGCTATGAAGGCGAAGAGCATCAGCAGCAGGCTGAGGTGGCGCATGCCCTTCGGCGGCGTCCATAGCTGCAGCCAGCCTTCGGCGCGATAGAGCCCGAAGCCATAGCAAATCAGCGCGAAGCCAATGAGCGCCACAAGGCTGCAGCCGATCTTGAAAACCTTCAGCCCATAGCCCTCGACAAGCCGGTGACGCAGATCGGGGAACATCCCCAGGGAATGGGAGCCCAGAAACAGGATCAGGCCAATCAGCATCAAAACCATGGGGCGACATCCGCTTTTGCGTCGAATCTTCTCTCAAACGCGAGCCTGTCAAAGCCCGCAGGGAAAGTCGAGCGGCGACGCCCCAAAAGAAATGGCCCGGCAGCAAGGCGGCCGGGCCATGGGGTCAGAGAGTCAGCAGCCCTTGGCCGCTGCGGGAGGGCTCACGCCGAAATGCGGTCGCCGTCCAGACGATGGCCAAGCTCGGCCTGCGACAGGTCCCTCAGCTCATAGGCTGATTTGTGGGTGATGACGCCCGCATCGGCCAGCAGATCGAGCGCCGCCTTGACCTTCTCTTCCGGCGTGTTGTGCTCGTCGTCCTTTTCATGTCCGACAGGCTCGCCGAACAGCATGACCATGAGGGTCTTGCCGACGATGTTCATCAACATGCCGAAGAGCACCAAGCCCATCAACATGGTGACGGCGGCGACGATGCGACCACCCACAGTGACAGGATAAAGATCGCCATAACCCGTGGTCGTCAGCGTGACCATGCACCACCACATGGCCTCGGGGATGGAGGTGAAGAAACGCTTTTCTTCGGGGATCGCGGCGCCGGTGATCGGGTCCGCCGGCACGAATTTCACTGTGCCCGCAGGCTCGCCTTTGGCGACGGAGGCAGCATCCAGTTGCGCCTGCCCCTCGGCGATGTGCTCAGGCGTGTAAAGACCGCCCTCGACATGGAACATCAGGGTCGACGAGATCATCAGCACGGAAAACAAGGCGATGAAATAAATGCGCAGGTTGGCGGCGATGCGGTTGGTTTTTCCGTCGCGCGCCGCATTGACGTCATTCATGGCGGAACGCGCGAGCTTGAGCACGCGCAGAATGCGAATGATGCGCAGCAGTCGCAGGATCTTGGTCGCCCTGACCGACGTGAAATTCAGCAGCATCAGGTAGGACGGCAGAATCGACAGCAGATCGACCATGCCCCAGAAGCTGGTGATATACTTGAACTTGTTTTTAGCGGTGTAGATATTGAACAGGTAATCAAGCGTGAAGAACGCAACCGAACACCACTCGAAGGTGGCGAGCTTATGTCCATACTCTGTCCGAACCGCCTCCACCGACTCCAGGGCGATCGCCAGACAGGAGAGATAGATCAGCGCATTGATCAACCAGGTCCAGACCCTGAAAGCCTGATGGTCCGTATCGTGAATGAGCCGATGAATGAATGTGGGATGCGGATCTTCATGGGGGGTATTTTGCAGCATGTCCCGTCCTGTGTGTTGGTTAAAACAACCGAACAAGGGGGGATGCAGAACAAACGCCTGAATCACTAACTTGTCA
>CAMDOY010000091.1 GCA_945903655.1 Rhizobium sp. Q54
CTTCTCGAATTTGTCGAAATGTTCAAGGCGCCTATCAAGATGCTGCATCCCCTGCTGACCGCGACGCAGGAGGGCAACTATATCGGCACGGAAAACATCGGCGCCATTCCCTTCAATGGCGTCATTCTCGCCCATTCCAACGAGGCCGAATGGAACAGCTTCAAGACCAACAAGAACAACGAGGCCTTCATCGACCGCATCTATCTCATCAAGGTGCCCTATTGCCTGCGTGTTTCCGAGGAGCAGAAGATTTATGAAAAACTGATCCACGGATCCGAACTCGCCAACGCCCCCTGCGCTCCGGCCACGCTGGAGATGCTCGCGCGCTTTTCGGTGATGAGCCGTCTGCGCGAGCATGAGAACTCAAGCCTCTATTCCAAGATGCGCGTCTATGACGGCGAGAGCCTGCGCGAGACCGACCCCAAAGCCAAGAGCCTGCAGGAATACAAGGACGGCGCGGGGCAGGACGAGGGCATGGATGGAACCTCCACCCGCTTCGCCTTCAAGATCCTCGCCTCCACCTTCAACTTCGATCCCACGGAACTGGCGGCCGATCCCGTCCATCTCATGTATATTCTGGAACAGGCGATCCGGCGCGATCAGGTGGGGCCTGAGCTTGAGAAGCGCTATATCGAATTCATCAAGGCCGAGCTTGCGCCGCGCTATGCGGAATTCATCGGCCATGAGATCCAGAAGGCCTATCTGGAATCCTACCATGACTATGGGCAGAACCTCTTCGACCGCTATGTGAACTATGCGGACGCCTGGATCGAGGATGTGGATTTCAAGGATCAGGACACCGGGCAATTGCTTGACCGCGACCTGCTCAATCAGGAACTGACGAAAGTGGAGAAGGCGGCGGGCATCGCCAATCCCAAGGACTTCCGCAACGAAGTGGTCAAGTTCTGCCTGCGGGCGCGGGCCAACAACAATGGCAAGAACCCCTCATGGACAAGCTATGAGAAGATCCGCGAGGTCATCGAAAAGCGCATGTTCTCGCAGGTGGAGGATCTGCTGCCCGTGATCAGCTTCGGCTCCAAGCGCGACAGCGAGACCGAGAAGAAGCACGCCGATTTCGTCGAGCGCATGATGGCGCGCGGTTATACGGAACGGCAGGTTCGGCGCCTCGTTGAATGGTATATGCGCGTGAAGCAGTCCGCCTGAGACTGGAGCATCTGAATGCACATCATCGACCGGCGGCTGAACCCAGGCGGGAAGAACCTGCCAAATCGGCAGCGCTTCCTGCGCAGGGCGCGCAGAATCGTGCGCGAAGCCGTGCGGCAGGCCAGCGCCTCGCGCAGCATCCGCGACATTGACGAAGCAGGTGTCGTGGTGATCCCCGGCAATGGCATCGACGAGCCCTCGTTTCATCTGGGCGAGGAGGGCCATCATCAGCCCGTCTTTCCCGGCAACAAGGAGTTTGTGGAAGGCGACCGCCTGCCAAGGCCGCAAGGGGGCGCAGGCGGCGGCGGCTCGCAAGCGGGACAGGGCCAGAGCGAGGATAGTTATCAGATCGCGCTTTCAGCCGAAGAGTTTCTCGAATTCTTCCTCGAAGACCTCGAACTGCCCGACCTTGAACGGCGCCAGGTGACGACGGTGGAAAGCGAAGGCATGCGCCGCGCAGGCTACGCTTCCACCGGCTCGCCCGCCAATCTCGCGCTGGGCCGCACCATGCGCAATTCCCTCTCGCGCCGCATCGCCCTGCGCAGGCCACGCCCTGCGGATGTGGCGGAGGCGGAGCAGGCGATTGCGGAGGCGCAAGCTTCTGGGGCCGATGAGAGCGAGATCGCGGAATTGCGGCGCCTGCGCGACTCCCTGCAACGCCGCTCGAAGGCCATCGCCTGGATCGACCCCATCGACATCCGCTATCGCCGCTTCGAGCCGCAGCCAAGGCCCATGGCGCAGGCGGTGATGTTCTGCCTCATGGATGTCTCGGCCTCCATGACCGAACATATGAAGGATCTGGCGAAGCGGTTTTACATGCTGCTCTATGTCTTCCTGAAGAAGCGCTACAAGAAGGTCGATCTCGTCTTCATTCGGCACACGGATGAAGCCAAGGAGGTGGACGAACAGACCTTCTTCCACGGCACGGAAAGCGGCGGCACCCGCGTGTCAAGCGTGCTGCATGAAATGCTGCGCGTGGTGGGCGCACGCTATCCCGCCGACCAATGGAACATCTACGCCGCGCAGGCCTCCGATGGGGACAATGATCCGCGCGACAATCTGGAAGTGACCGGGCTTCTGTCGGGCGAGGTGCTGGAGAAGTGCCAATATTACGCCTATCTCGAAGTCAACGAGCCCGGCCATGGCTCGAACCCGTCGAGCCTGTGGCGCGCCTATGAGAGCATCGCCCAGCCCCATCTGGCGCAACGCTCCGTCACCCATCGCGAAGACATCTATCCCATCTTCCGCGAATTGTTCAGCCGCAATGAAGATGTGCGCAGGAGGGTGGTTTGAGCGCTCTGCTCTACAAGGGGGCCGAATGGTCCTATGACACGATCCAGCGCATTCATGATGCGGTGTCGGAGATCGCGCTGGGGGAGATGGGCCTCGATGTCTATCCCAACCAGATCGAGGTCATCACCGCCGAACAGATGCTTGACGCCTATGCGTCGACGGGCATGCCGATCTTTTACAACCACTGGTCCTTCGGCAAACACTATACCCAGCACGAGATGATGTATCGCAAGGGGCTCATGGGTCTGGCCTATGAGATCGTCATCAATTCCAGCCCCTGCATTTCCTATATCATGGAGGGCAATTCGGCGACGATGCAGACCCTCGTCATCGCCCACGCCGCCTTTGGTCATAACCACTTCTTCAAGAACAACCAGACCTTCCGCGATTTCACCGACGCGCGCTCGATCCTCGATTATCTGAAATTCGCCAAGAGCTTCATCGCCCAATGCGAGGAGCGTTACGGCGAGAGCGCCGTGGAGCGGCTGGTGGACGCCGCCCACGCCCTGCAGCCCCATGGAATCCATCGCGCAGGCAAGCGGCGCACGACCGATCTGCGCGATGAAGAGGCAAAGCAGAAAGAGCGGCGCATCCATGAAGCGCAGATGTATAACGAGCTGTGGAGCACCCTTCCGACAACGCCGGGCAAGGCCACCGTCACCGATCAACAACGCAACGCCATGAACCAGCGCCTCGGCCTGCCCGAAGAAAATGTGCTGTTCTTTCTGGAGCGCAATGCGCCCAGGCTCGCCTCATGGCAGCGCGAGGTGATCCGCATCGTGCGGCTGGTGGGCCAATATCTCTATCCCCAGCGCATGACGAAGGTGATGAACGAGGGCACGGCGACTTATGTGCATTACACTATTCTGCACCGCCTGCACGAGAAGGGCCTGATCGACGACGGCGCCTTCTTCGAGTTTCTGACGTCCCACACCAATGTGGTGGCGCAGCCGGGCTTTGATCATCCAGCCTTCCAGGGCTTCAACCCCTATGCGCTGGGCTTCGCCATGATGCAGGACATCGAGCGCATCTGCCTGAAGCCCACCGCCGAGGACCGCATCTGGGCGCCCGACATCGCAGGCTGCGGCGACGCCATGGGGGCGCTGCGCGACATCTGGGCCAATTATCGCGACGACAGTTTCATCGCGCAATATCTCTCGCCGCGCCTCATGCGCGACCTGCGCCTCTTCGCCATCGAGGACAATCCCGAACGCTCGACGCTACTGGTGAAATCCATCCACGACGAGCGCGGCTACCGCAACATCCGCCGCAGCCTCGCGAAGCGGTATGACGTGTCCTACACCGATGCGATCATCGAGGTGGTCTCTGTGGATCTCTTGGGCGACCGTCGCCTGGTGATGGAGCATCGCGTGGTCGACGGCAGGCTGCTGGCCACGAGCGAGGCGCGCAAGGTCCTGCAACATGTGGCTGACCTCTGGGGCTATGAGGTGCAGCTGAAAGAGGTGGACGCCATGAAGGGCAAGGTGCTGGCGGACCACCACGCACGGCCCTCGCAGGCGGCTTTTGCGGCGTAGCTGTTACAGCGTCGCCTCAATCAAGGCCCGCAGCTCCGGCGTCACCTTGGGATCAATCCCGAACCACGCTTCAAAGGCCGGGCGGGCCTGGTGGAGCAGCATGCCAAGCCCATCCACCACGCGATTTCCCCGCGCGCGCGCCGCCGCCAGCAGGGGCGTCTCAAGCGGCGCATAAACGATATCGACCACCAGCGCGCTCACCGGCAGCGCATCCAGCGCAAGGTCCAGCGGCGCCTCGCCCACCATGCCCTGGCTGGTCGTGTTCACGAGAATGGCTGCCCCCTCCAGCGCCTGCGCCTTCGCCTCCCAGGGCACGGCGCGCACAGGCGCCCCGAACTCAGCCGCCAGCGCCTGCGCCCGCGCGGGACTGCGATTGATCAGGCGGATCTCGGGGACGCCCTCGTCCATCAGCCCCGCCAGAATGGCGCGCGAGGCCCCGCCTGCGCCAATCACCACCGCAGGACCTGCATCGAAGCGCAAGTCAGGCGCGCGCTCGCGCAGGCTCTCGGTGAAACCGAAGGCGTCGTAGTTACGGCCCTCCAGCGAGCCGTCCGCGCGCACCACGATGCAGTTCACCGCCCCGATGCGCCGCGCCAGCGGGCTCGCCTCATCGACGATCCGCAGGGCCGCCTCCTTGTGGGGGATGGTAAGGTTGCAGCCTGCAAAGCCCAGCGCAGGCAGCGCCCGCAGGGCCGCCTCAAGTCCCTCGGCCTTGATCGCCAGCGGCACATAGGCTCCGGCGAGCCCATAATGGTCGAGCCAATAGCCATGCAGCTTCGGCGAGCGCGAATGCATGATCGGCCAGCCCATGACCCCGGCGAGGAGAAAGCGGTCGGGGTGGCTCATGGGGGTCTCCGAATTGCGCGCGCTGGCGCGGGTTTTCTAACCCAGCCCGCGCCAGCGCGCCACCTCTTCAGCTCTGCAAGTCTGCGGGCACCTTGCCGCCATTGGCCGCCAGCTTCTGCATGACCTGCTTGTGCAGCCAGATGTTCATGGCCGCGCTGTCATTCATGTCGCCGGCATATTTCAGTTCCTTGGCCAGCTCCTTGCGGGCGGCGAGGCTGCTGTCGAGGTTGAGCAGCTTCATCAGATCCACGATGGAGCGCCGCCAATCGAGGGAATCGCCCCCCTTGCTGGCGAGGCCGACGAGGATGGCCTCCACATCCACGGTCGTGATCGCCCCAGCCTGCCCGCCCGTGGAGGCCTGCTGGCTGGCGACGCCCGCTGGCGTCCCAACCGGAGGCGTATGCGCGCTCCCCCCGAAGATCTTGCCCATGATCGAACCAAATACGCTCATCGCCATGCTCCTTGCTTGTGAACCCATTGGAGACATTGCCTGCGGAGGCCCCCCGGCAAGGGGTAGACCACACCAATTTGAAAGGCGGACCGAAGGCATGGCTTGCTGGACCGATGGGCGCGGGCTATCTGTTGGAAATGCTATCGAAAGGAAGTCCCCGATGCTGAGATGGTCCATCGCCACGGTCTGCATGGGAGGAACGCTTGAGGTGAAGCTGGCGGCCGCCGCCCGCGCGGGCTTCCGCACCATCGAGATTTTCGAGAACGATCTCACCTTCTTCAGCGGCAAGCCGCGTGAAGTCCGCGCCATGGCGCAGGATCTGGGCCTCGAAATCATCGCGCTGCAGCCCATGCGCGATTTCGAGGGCATGCCCGAGCCCATGCGCGCCCGCAATTTCGACCGCGCCCAGCGCAAGTTCGACCTGATGGAGGAGCTGGGCACCAAGCTCCTGTGCATCTGCTCCAATGTCTCGGAAGACGCCCTTGGCGAGCCCGAGCGCTCCAGCGACGATCTGGCGGAGCTGGCGGATCTCGCCGCGCGCCGGGGTTTCCGAATCGGCTTCGAGGCCCTGGCCTGGGGCCGCCATGTGCATGACTGGATGCAGGCCTGGGACATCGTGCGCCGCGCCGACCGGCCGAACCTGGGCGTGGTGCTCGACAGTTTCCACACCTTCGTGCGCAAGAACCCCATCGCGCCCATGGCCGAGATTCCCGGCGACAGAATCGCGCTCGTGCAGGTGGCGGATGCGCCGGGGATCCTCATGGACCCCATGTCCCTGTCGCGCCATCACCGCTGCTTTCCCGGCCAGGGCGACTGGCCCATCACGGACTTTCTGGAGCTGGCCATCGGCACGGGCTACAACGGCCCGATTTCGCTCGAGATCTTCAACGACCAGTTTCGCGGCGCCCCCGCAGCCGCCATCGCCCGCGACGGCATGCGCTCGCTTGAGGTCTGCGGCGAGCAGCTGAACCAGCGCCGCGCCAAGGCCTCGGCTCCCCCGCTGGCCATCAGCCGCCCCCTGCCCGCCCCTGCGAACGTCAGCGGCGTGGAGTTCATCGAATTCGTCACCAGCGCCTCCCATTCGCCGCGCCTTGTGGCGGAGCTGGAGGGCCTTGGCTTTCGCCGGGTGGCGCGCCATCGCTCGAAGGATGTGGACCTCTTCCGCCAGAACGACATCAACATCGTCGTCAACCGGGAGCAGGACGGCTTCGCCCATTCCTTCTACCTCGTGCATGGCACCAGCGTCTGCGCCCTCGCCCTGCGCTTCGATGATCCCGCCCGCGCCATCGAGCGCGCCAACGCCCTGAGCGCCCCCACCTATTTCGGCCGCATCGGCCCAGGCGAGGCCTCTATCCCCGCCGTGGCGGGGGTGGAGAACTCCCTGCTCTATTTCATGAAGGAATCCGAGCGCAGCTCCTGGGACAAGGACTTCCTCTTCCTTGACGCCCCCGCCCATGCGGGGCCCTTGCTGCGGGTGGACCATCTCAACAACATGGTCCGCCGTTCGGAGCTGCTGTCCTGGGTCACCTTCTACAAGGCGGCGCTGGGCTTCACGGAGGAGCCGCAGGTGGAGCTGGCCGACCCCTATGGCGCCTTCTTCAGCCGCGTGGTGCGCTCGACTGATGGCTCCGTGCGCATCCCCCTCAACATCGCCGATGGCGGCTCCACGTCAGTGTCGCGCTTCATCGAGAATTTCGGCGGCGGCGGGGTGCAGCAGATCGCCCTCTCCACGGACGATCTCTTCGCGTTTGTGGAAGGCGCCCGCGCCAAGGGCGTGGAGTTCCTCGACATCCCCGACAATTACTACGAGGACCTCTCGGCGCGCTACGATCTGGAGCCCGAACTCATCGAGCGCATGCGCAGCCTCGACATCCTCTATGACCGCCACAAGGGTGGCGAATTCTTCCACATCTACACCCGCATGTTCGACCAGCGCTTCTTCTTCGAGGTGGTGCAGCGGCGCAATTACGACCTCTTCGGCGCGGCCAACACGCCGGTGCGTCTGGCCGCGCAAGCGGCGGAGCAGGACGAGGCCATGCGCGAGCGGGCCATGCTGGATTGATCAGATGCGCTGAGCGGACGTCCCCCTCGGGGGATCAGGGCTTGGGTGCGGGCGCAGCAGTTCCCGGCTGCTTTTTGGCCAAAGCGTCAGCCTCGCGTTTCGCCTCGGTCTCATAGCCGGATCTGGTATAGGGCGTGCCCGACCTCTCCGCGACATCGCGCACCACGGCCCAGTCCTTCTGGTAGGTGATGGGCAGGAAACGGTCGGCGCCGCTGAACTCCTTTTGCATCTCCGCTGTGAATCGGAAGCTGTAGAAACACTCCTTGAGCTTGCTCGCCAGTTCCGGCTTCAGATCATGGGCATAGGCGAAGGGCGAAACGGGGAAGATGGGCGAGCGATAAAGGATGCGATAATCCGCCGCCTTGATCGTGCCGCGCGTGACCAGGCGGTCGAACACGTCGGAACCGACGGCCGCCATGTCGTAATCGCCTGTTCCCACCCCCAGAATGGCCTTGTCATGCGCGCCTGCCATGATCGGCATGTAGTCCTGGTCCACCGTCAGGCCCTCAGCGGGGAGGAGCGCGCGCGGGGCCAGATTGCCGGAGTTCGAGGTCGGATAGGAATGGGCGACCTTCTTGCCCCTGAGATCGGCGAGCTTCTCATAGGGGCTCGACGACTTCACGATGGCGATCATATTGTATCCCTGTATTTCCGTCGCCGTGCCGACGACTGCGAAGGGAACGGCTCCCGCAAAATTGACCGCAAAGCCCAGGGAGCCGGTCGAAAAAGCTCCGAAATGCAGGCGGCCTGCACGCATGGCGTCAATCTCGATGGAATTGGACGGCACGGGATAATAGGCGATCCGCTTGCCCGTGCATTGCGCCAGATATTCGGCGAAAGGCTTGAAAACATTGACGTAAACAATGGGTCCCTCGACCGGCGCATAGGTCCATATCAACATGGAGGGATCGTGCCGCCGGGCGGGATCCATCGGAACATCCGCGACCAGGTCGCGATCCGCATCGCAATACAGCGTATCGAGCTGGCCATGGTTGGGACAGGCGTCCTGCGCCTGCGCTATGGACGGCTGACATATGCAGGCGCAAACACTGGACAGCAGAGCAAAGGTCAAAGTCCGCATAGCTGACAAACCCCCATTCCAAACACTACCTTCGCAATCAACCAACAGGGTATGACCTTTTTGTGAAGGGTCGGCAACAGGGAGCCTCGCAGCCGTCACATCTTTCAACCAGGTTTCATATTGGCGCCGGGCGGCGGACAGCCCCCGTGCCCTTTGCAAAAGCCCATGCTAAACTCACTCCGAGTGCGCCCAACGCGCGCCCCAAATCGGAGGAAACATGTCGCTCTTCAAAGGCTTGATAGCCGCCGCTGTGCTCAGCGCCCTCACCCTGGCTCCCGCCCGCGCGCAGGACAAGGTCGTCATCGGCAATACCCAGACCGCCACGGACATCGGCCTCTATGTGGCGCACAAGAAGGGTTATTTCCGCGAAGAGGGCATCAACGCCGAATTCATCAACTTCGATTCCGCCGCGCGCATGGTCACCTCCATGGCGGGCGGGGATTTGCAGGTCATCGCGGGGGCGGCCTCGGCGGCGCTTTACAATGCGCTGGCGCGTGGCGTGGACATCCGCATCGTCGCCGACAAGGTCTCGACGCCCCCCGGGCGCACCAGCCAGACGCTGATCGTGCGCAAGGACCTGATCGAGTCCGGCCGCTACAAGACCCTCGCCGACCTCAAGGGCATGAAGATCGCCAACGCCGCACCCGGCACCGCCGCCAGCGTCACCCTCTACAAGATGCTGGAGAAGGCGGGCCTCAAGGTCACCGACATCGAGCAGACATTTCTGGCCTTTCCGCAGCATGTGGTGGCCCTGACCAATCGGGCTGTGGACGCCGCGCTCCCCGCCGAGCCCGCGACCACCGAGGCCATCAATCGCGGCCTCGCGCAAAAGGTGCTGACGGACGACGAGGCCTATCCCAACCACCAGATCGCCGTGATCTTCTATTCCGGCGCCTTCGCCACCCAGAAGCCGGAGGTCGCCCGCAAGTTCATGAAGGCCTTCATCAGGGGCGTGCGCGACCATAATGACGCGCTGGACGCCAACGGGCGCTTCGTGGGCGAGAAGGGCGAGGCGATCATCAGGATCCTCAACGAATACACGCTCATCAAGGACCCGCAATTCTATCGCAACTTCCCGCTGGCCGCCTGCAACCCCGATGGGACCATGAACATCGCCAGCCTCAAGATGGATCTCGAGGTGCTGAAGGGCGAGAAGCTGATCGAGGGCGAAGTGAATATCGACAAGGCCATCGACCTGTCGTTTCTGAATGCGGTGATCGGGGAGTTGGGGGTTTACAAGAAGGCGAATTGAATCCGCCAATCATGGGCCCCAACCATCGGAAGGATGAAAACGAAACGCCTGCCGGTCCCCTCCCCCTTGTGGGTGTCCGCCATATCTCCGGTGTGAACGCCTGGGAGGGAGAGGAGAGAGGGGAGCGGCAGGGCATGCACTGAATCATTGAAACAAGAGAATATCAGTCGATTCAGGCCCCGCGTTCGTCACGCAGGCTTCACCGAGGCGGCTGTCTGGCCGAAGAGGTTCTTGCGGGCCTCCTCGGTCATACCCTCGTTGCGGATCTTGTCGCCCCAGGCATAGGCGCGGATCACCGCCGGGCGGCTGCGCATGGCCTCGAACCAGCGCTGCACATGGGGGAAGTCTTCCAGCTTCTGGCCCTGCCGATCATGGGGCACGATCCAGGGGTAGCAGGCCATGTCGGCGATGGAATAGTCGCCCGCCACGAAGGGATGCTGCGCCAGCTGCCGGTCGAGCACCCCATAGAGCCGGTTCGTCTCCTTGACGTAGCGGTCGATGGCGTAGGGGATCTTCTCTGGCGCATATTGGGAAAAGTGATGGTTCTGGCCCGCCATGGGACCAAGCCCACCCATCTGCCAGTTCAGCCATTCCAGCACGCGGACCCGCCCGCGCAATTCGTGGGGCAGGAACTTCCCCGTCTTCTCCGCCAGATAGGTCAGGATCGCGCCGGATTCGAAGACCGACAAGGGCGCACCGCCGTCCGCCGGGGCATGGTCCACGATGGCGGGCATGCGGTTGTTGGGGGCGATCTTCAGGAAGTCCGGCTGGAACTGCTCGCCCTTGCCGATATTGACCGGCTTGATCTGGTAGGTGAGGCCGACCTCCTCAAGGAAGATCGTGATCTTGTGGCCGTTCGGGGTGGGCCAATAGTGCAGGTCGATCATGGCGGCGCTCGCAGGTGAGGGATTGGCGATGCGGCAATATCGACTGAAATTCCTGACATGAAAAGGCTTTGTGAGGGCGCACTACCCCATGATGCGCCCCATCTTCGCAAAGAGCGTGTCGATGTCGCGCTGAATGGGCGCGAAGGCCCGCTCGAAGCTGACGCCCTTGGCGATCCGGTCCGCCACTTCGCTGACCATGGGCGCGGAGGCGGAGATGGGCAGGGCGGCGATCTGATCGCCCAGCCTGATGGGCGCGCCAAGGTGGCAGACCGCGTCGCCAGACTTCTGTGTGGAGGCGGCGAGGGCCTGGCGCAGCCCGTCAGCCTCCTCCAGGGAGGCGCTGTGCAGGATGAGCGGCGTGAGCCCGCCGCCGGTTTCCTCGTCGATGGCCTCGATCCATTCGCAGCGCGACAGGCGCGTGCGCACCTTGCGCACGAAGAGCGCGAGGATGGCCTCCCGCAGCGCCTCGGGCATGCGCATATAGCGGTCCAGCTCCGCCAGCGCGGCGCTCCAGCGCAGGCCCAGGCCCATGTTCACAAGCGGGGCGCCCTCATGGCCGAAGAAGGCCCGCCACTCCGGCGCCATGTCATAGAGTGCGGCGTCCAGAAGATAGGCCTGTGGCGCTGCGTGGCGCAGACGCGCGGTCAGGCAGGGCGGAACCAGCAGGGCCGCCGAGGCGCCGTGTCCTCCCAGAAAGGTCGAGCCG
>CAMDOY010000092.1 GCA_945903655.1 Rhizobium sp. Q54
CAGGCGGGCGCCAAGCAGATCATCATCACCGGCACGTCCAAGGACGGCGCGCGTCTGGAAGTCGCCAAGAAGCTCGGCGCCGATGTCACCATCGACGTGAACAAGGAAGACCCGCTTCAGAAGATCATGGAAGTCACCGGCGGCCTTGGCGTCGATGTGGTGCTCGACTGCACGGCGGGCGCGGGCACGATCCCGATCCTGCTCGGCATCGAGGCGCTGAAGCGCAAGGGCGGGCGGATTGTGGTGCAGGGCGAAATGCCCGAGTTCCCCAACTTCCCCATCGGCAAGATGACCACCAAGTTCATCACGATGCATTCGGCGCGCGGCCACAGCTATCTGGCTTGCGAACTGGCCTTGCAGCAACTGGCGTCCCAGCGCTTCCCGCTGGATCTCGTGACGACCCACAAGTTCGGCCTCAACGAGGTGGATCTGGCCATTCGCTCGGTCGGCAACAAGGAAGGCGGCGTCAAGGACGTCATCCACGCCTCCCTGATGCCCTGGCTGTAATCTTCGCCATCTGGACTGCGAGCGGGCGCCCTGGTGGCGCCCGTTTTCGTTTTCAGAGCCCGAAGGGATAGGTGTCCGGCGCGCCATGGGGCTTCCCAGCCCGCAGGGGCGTCACCGCGCGCGTCTCCTCGAACCAGACGAAGGCGTCGAACTGCTCGGGCAGCACCGCCTCGAAGTAATGGCTCGAAAACTCCGTGTCCGGGCGATAGACCACGCCAATGGCCCGCTCCAGCCGGGGCTTGCCCAGCGCCGCGCGTAGCCCCGCATGGCCGCGCAGATCGGTCAGGGACCGCGCCACGCCGCTCTGGCGGAAGATGCGCTCGTAGGAATCCTCCCGCGCCGGGCGCACCTGCATGACCTGCATGGGCTCATCCCAATTGTCCGCCGCCGCCACCGCACCACGATCCGTGCCAAAGCCGATGAGAACAGCGCTCTCCCCGAAGGCCTTGCGGCAGAGCTCCCCGATATTGAACTCCCCCTGCCAGCCCATGGCCGTAGCCGAGGCGTCGCCAATGTGGGAATTATGCGCCCAGACCACAGCCTTCGCCTGCGGGCCTCTGGCGTCCAGCACATATTTCAGCGTGTCGAACATATGCCGGTCGCGCAGGTTCCACGACGAGATTCCCCCATGGAACATGAGCCGGTAATATTGCTCCGCAGCGCGCACGATGCGGGCGTTCTGAGCCGCGTCGAACCAATCCTCGCCGTTCTGCGCCGCATAGGCCACGCGATGGGCCAGCAATTCGTGCAATTGCGTCACCACCGCGTCCTCGCAGGCGTCCCCCTCCCCCCGCAAGATGGAGCGGCCATAGGCGGAAGGACGATCCTGCCAGGGCGTGAGACAGCCATAGCGGCCGCGCGCCAGCTTGGCAGACGCGGGATCGACGCGCTCCAGATAGGTCAGCACCGCAGCCATGGAGGCGCGCAGCGAATAGACGTCGAGGCCGCGAAACTCAACACGCTCCTTCTGCGCCACATGCTCGTTATGCTCGCGCAGCCAATGGGTGAAATGCGCCACTTCCTCGTTGCGCCACATCCACGTGGGAAAGCGCGCGAAGGGATCTTCCTCGTCCAGCGCCGCCGGATGGTGGCGCATGCCCAGATGGCGCACATGGCGGTCGATACGCGCGGCGTCGGGCCAGTCAGCCTCCACCGCCACGATGGTGAAGCCATGGTCCGTGATCAGGCGCTGCGTGATGGCGGCGCGGGCGTTGTAGAACTCGGAAGTGCCATGGGTCGCTTCGCCCAGCAGCACCATGCGGGCCTGCGCGAAGCGATCGAAGAATGGGCCGAAGGCCGCGGCTTTCTCCGGTTCGGGGAGGTGGACGCACAAACCGCGCACCAACGCGGCGGCTTCATCGGCGCCCTGCGCCCGCATCCGTTGCGTTGTTGCGGCGTCGCGCATCACGACCTCTCCAGCATTGAGAGAAAAGGCAGGCGCAGACAAGCCGCGCCTGCTTTCATTTTGGCTTCACATGCGCTGGCGCGATGAGGTCACCATGCCCCAGATCGCCAGCACGACAATGGCGCCAACCACCGCGCCGATGAGCCCCGCGCTTTGATCCGCGCGATACCAGCCCAGCATCTGCCCCAGGAAGGTCGCGACAAAAGCTCCGCCAATTCCAAGAACAGTCGTCAGCACGAAACCGGAGGGTTCATTATTCGAACCGGGCATGATGACTTTTGCGATGATGCCCGCGACGAAGCCGATGATGAGAGTCCAGACAAGTCCCATGGCGATACCCCCTTGAGGTTGTGATCACGCGTCAAAGCTTCGCCAGATCCGCATCGCTTGGCAGTTTGCCGCGCGGCGTCAGCTGATCCACCGCTTCGGGCAAGGCCGCCGCCAGCTCTGTCTTCAACTGATCGATTGGAATCTGGAAGCGCTTGGCGAGTTCGTTGAGCGTCTGCCCGCCCAGCACCGTCTCCACCTGCTCGGGCTCGATGGGCTCATTCTCGCCGCCGCCGATCCAGGACCGCGCATGTTCGCCGAACCCGGTCTGCTCGAACTGGCGCATCAGGCCACCAAGAGCGCCCGCGCCGCCAAGGCCGCCGATCATGCCAGCGAGCCTGCCCAGCAGACTGCCCGCGCCAAAGGAACCAATGCCCCCCAAGGATTGCGCAGCGGCGGCTGGAGCCGCCCCGCCAGCTGCTCGCTGCGACGAATAGGCCTGCCAGGCCTTCGCCGCCAGCACCAGCATCACGCCCTTGGCGATGGGCGAGAGATTGGGCATGCCTCCCTGCTGACCCGCCTGCTGCGCTGAAGCGGGTATTTGCGCATGGGACTGCGCGGGAGCGCCTCCCTGCGATTGGTTGACCACGTAACCCAGAACCTGTTCCAGCAAAGCCATCGTCGTCTCCTGTTCATGGTCTCGCCACGAGCGCGCCATCGGGTGACAACAAATCAGCGTCGCTTCGCGCTACCCTCAACACGCAGATAGCGTTCTGGATCCATAAAAACGTGAAGGCATGTCCTGCCCATAAGCAGAAAGCCTCGACTGAACAGCGCATGCGCAAAGGCTTGGCTGATCATGCTTTAGTCAGAGTATTGCATCCTGGGGCAGGTCCATGCTCGAAACACAGGCGATCTGGCGTAAGGCATCGGGATCCAGGATCTCGATCTTGCGGCAATCAAGCGTGACGATATTTTCTTCGCGCAATCCGCGCAGCACGCGATGTACATGCACCGGCGTCAGGCCGCAGCAATCGGCGATTTGCTGGATCGATAGGGGCAGGCGAAACCCACGCTCCTGCGCAAGCCCAAGCTTCAACAAACGCAGATGCAGGGATGCGATGAGATGAGCGAGATTGCGCCTTGCGTCGCAGGCGCCCACCGCCGTAAGCCGCTCTGCGATCATGGACGCTTCATGCGCTTGCAGCATCATGATGCGACGGCTTATGCCGGGCGTCGCCGCGACCTCAGGAAAGCGATCCGCATCGAAGCTGCAGAAGGTCACATCGGTGACCGCCTGAACGCCAAAGTCAGCGACGCCCAGCATGCAGGTCTCAAGCCCCACGAGATCGCCGGGCAAAAGCAAATGCACAACCTGTCGTTCGCCACTCTCCAGCGATTTATATTTGATGGCCCATCCCGAGAAGAGCGTGAACAGACGCGGGCGATGACCGCCCTGTTCGATCATCACATCGCCGCTCCAGGCGCGCCCATGGGCGACCTTGAAGGATTCGATGAGCGGAAGATCGGGGCTAGCGACCGCGTTGGAATGCAGCGGGCAATTCCGGCAGCCCGGTATCTTGGAATCGACAACCCGCGCCACACTTTGCATGACAGACATGACTCACCTCGCGTTTGAACCCGGACACCACTGCGATCTGCGACAGGAATCGACAGGTGCAAGTTTGCGCTGCTGCAAAAGGTAACCAGCGCAATGCAGGGAAACGACGAAGGGAGAAGAATGCTTTCAACACAAAAATAGAAACATTCAGGTCATATCATGTCAACATACCACAATTGACGCGCAAGCGCGGTGAGGCGCGTTAACCCTCCGGATAATTGTTTAGAGGAAAGGCGATGCGAACAGCCGCCAGTTGATGCACAAAGCCCTGTGAAGCAACAAGATTCAGAGTTTATTTGTGTAAGTGTCGGGATTGACGGCCACAGCGTTTCAGCACCCTTCAGGCCCTGAGCGGCGCCCTCGGGCGATTAATGTTAATCGCCAAAAGAAACGCAAATTATACGCTTGCGAATATTCACCATTCTCATTCATCAATTAATTTAATCTGTATTAAGCCCGCAGGAGCGCCCTGCCCCTGCGGTTTTTCACATCAATAATCTTTAACGCCCGAACACAGCCTCTCGGATGCGCTTCTTCTGCTCGGGCGTCACGGCAGTCAACACCTTGCGCGTGATCTCCACGGCCTTCTCCGGCACCTGATAGGCAACGAAACGCTGGGACTTCTCACCTTCAGCAATGAGAGCGGGGTTGGTGAGCGCGCGGCGCACGGCCTCACGCAGAAAGGCGAGACGCTCGGGCGGCGTGCCCGGCGATGTCACGAGAATGCGGCCGAGATCGTTCAGATTGGCGCGGAAGTCGAACCACCATTCCTGATCCGGCGTCAGCTTGGCCTGCTCATAGACGGTGGGCACATCGGGCAGAAGCGCCGAACGCACCCGCGCCATGGAGGCGACGGGATTCACCTGCCCGGCCTTGGTGTAATTGGCCGCCGAACTGTCGGAAATGTAGAGGCTGTCGAGTTCGCCGCGCTCCATCGCCAGTGCGATCTCACCGCTGCTGCGATAACCAAGAATGGTCTGGCAATCCAGCTTCAGAGCCTCGCAGGTGATGGCTGCGCCATCCGCTGGGCCATCGCTGGGGCCGGTGCCTCCCCAACGAATCTTGCGGCCCGGTTGCAGGGCGTCGGCTATGGACTTTAATCCCGATTGCTTGCTGGCGACCCAGATCCAGGGATAGGCGCTGATGATGCCCAGATGATCGAATTTGGCGAGATCGTAACGGATATTGTCCTGTTCGATCAGCTGCCCCAAACCAGCGGGCGTGCCATTGACGATGAGCAGACGCAGCCCCTCCGCCGTTGCGACATAGGTCTGGTTCAGCGCCAGCAAACCGCCCGCGCCTGGCTGGTTCTCCACCACCACATTGGCGCCGAGCTCCTGGCCCAGATAGGGCGCGATCATGCGCGCATAGGCGTCAAAGCCGCCGCCCACGCCCAGCCCAACAATGAAATGGACCGTCTTGCCCTTGTAGAAAGCGGCGGCGTCCTGTGCGCGCGCGCTGGCGCTCATGCTTAAGGTGAGGCCGAGGCCCAGCAGGGCTGAAAGAAAGGATTTGCGGTTCATTGTCGTCCCCGATGCGAAGCCACCAAACGGTGGTTGTCTATCGCGGCTGCGTCTTAACCAGTCAAGCGGCCTCCGATCACTTCGCCGGAATAGCCACCTTGCACCAGTTCAAAAGTCCCTCCATGGCCATGGCGAAAGCCTCGTTCATGGCGGCGACGGCTTGTTCTGGCTCCGTTGAAGTCGCAGGCGCGCGCTCCTCGATCAAGCTACGCTCGATCACCTTGCCATCAGAACCCAGCAGACGCACCCCAAGGGTCACCTCCGCCATGGGATGTTGCGCATCTGTGATCTGAAAGGCGCCGATGTCGATCAGCAATTGAAAATCGGGTGTAGGCGTATCGTTCGGTCCGGTGGCGAAGCGATAGCCCGCCTTGTCGAGGCTTTGTAGCACGCGTTTTTGGACAAGCTTGGGGATTGTATCGGGCCATTGCACGGGTTGCGGCGACAATTGACCTTGGGCGGTCTTCACGATGAGCCGCTGGGTGTCCAGCGTCGCCACCGTTGTAGGATCGGCGACGACCAGCGCCGCCTCCGGCATATCTGAGAGATCGACGCTCAGGACTGGGGCCGCCAGATCATACAGCGCGGGCTTGGCCTCCTTGTCGCCCCCGCCAAGGCTGCGGTCGAGGCCTTGCAGGATGCTGTCCACACGGTCGGAGTTACGACCCAAGGCGGCGGCGAAGCTTTGCGCATTGATGACAATGTCGTGAAACGGCGCGGCGTTGTCGGTCACCATCGACTTCATCGCATCCAGCGCCTCTCGCGCCTGTTGCGACAGAGAGGTTGCGCCCTGGGCCACGATCACGGGAGCGCCCTTGGCGCGGTCCAGCGGCTTGTCCAGATCGCCGCCAGCCAGCGACACATAGACTGCCCCCAGCAGCCCCTGCGCCTCCAGCGTGGCCTGCGTTGCGGCGGTGATGGGGGCGTCGCGGTCGATGGCCAGATGGGCGTCGACGGCGCTCAGATTGGTCTTGTCGAAGGTCAGACTCCGCACCTCGCCCACGCGCACCCCGTTGAAAGTGACGGGCGCTCCCGTGCGCAGGCCGGGCGCCGCGCTCTCGAAACGCACGATGAGTTCGCTGCGCCCGCGCAGGCTGCCCTTGTTCTGGATCCACAGCGTGAAGGCCAGGCCCGCAAGCCCCGTCAGCAGTGCGAAGAGGCCAACGATGATGTAGCGGACGCGCGGCTCCATGTGGGCTCCTAAGCAAGTTGCGCCGCCCTGCCCCGCTCGCCCCTGAAATAGGCGCGCAGCCACGGGTGATCGAAGGCGAGAATGTCCTGCATCGGCCCCTGCGCGATGATGCGCCCGTCATAGAGCGCGAGAATGCGGGTGCAGACGGATTTCAGGGAATTGAGATCATGGGTCACCATGAAGACCGTCAGGTTCAGCACCCGCTGCAGGGTGCGGATCAGCCGGTCGATCTCGCCGGCGGCGATGGGATCAAGGCCCGAGGTCGGCTCGTCGAGGAAGAGAATGTCCGGGTCCAGCGCCAGCGCGCGGGCGATGGCGACGCGCTTGGTCATGCCGCCGGAGATTTCGGAGGGCAACTTATCCGCGTCCTCCACGCTCAGGCCGACCATGGCGAGCTTGGCCAGCGCCACATCCCCATACATGGCGTCCGAGCCATCGAGATATTCGCGCATGGGAAACTCCACATTCTCCCGCAGGGTCAGGGAGGAGAACAGCGCGCCCTGCTGAAACATCATGCCGCAGCGCCCGCCGATGCGCCGGGACTCCGCAGGGGTCGCCTGCTCCAGCCGCACGCCCATGATCTCCACGGTTCCTGAGGTCTTGGGCAGCAGGCCCAGCATGGTGCGCAGCAGCACCGTCTTGCCCGAGCCCGAAGCGCCCACCAGCCCCACGATCTCCCCGCGCCGCACTTGGAAGGAGAGGCCGCGCACCACCTCATGCCCCGCCAGCGTCACATGCAGGTCGCTCACGGTGATGACCTCGTCCGCCTCCATGGGTCACATCCCCATGGCGGCGAAGAGCACAGCGAAGATGCCGTCCAGCACGATGACGAAGAAGATCGAGCGCACCACGGAGGCGGTGGCGCCGAGGCCCAGGGACTCCGCGCTACCCTGCACCTTCATGCCCTCCAGCGCCGCCACCGCGCCAATCACGAAGGCCATGACCGGCGCCTTGATGAGGCCCACCTCCAGATCAATATGGGAGGCCGCCTCGTGCAGGCGCTCGATATAGACGGCGGGGCTCATGTCGCCATAGATCCAGGCCACCACCCCCGCCCCATAGAGCGCCGCCCCGTTGCCGATGATCGTGAGCAGCGGCGCCGCCACGATCAGCGCGAGAATGCGCGGCAAGATGAGATATTCCACGGGGTCAAGCCCCATGGTGCGCAGGGCGTCGATCTCCTCGCGCATCTTCATGGAGCCGATCTCGGCCGTATAGGCGCTGCCCGAGCGTCCGGCCACCATGATGGTGACCAGCAGCACGCCGATCTCGCGCAGCACCAGAATGGTCACGAGATCGACCACATAGTCCGTCGCGCCAAAGCGCTGAAAGTGGAAGAAGCCCTGCTGCGCCAGAATGCAGCCGATGAGGAAGCACATGAGCGCGATGATGGGCACGGCGCGCAGGCCCGTGCGATCCAGATGATGCACGGCGGAGCGCAGCCGCAACCGCGCGGGATGCCGCAGGCCCTGGGCGAAGCAGAAGGTCAGCCGCCCCGTGAGATCCAGAAAGGCGGCGAAATCCACCGCGAAGGCCTCCGCGCTGCGGCCCAACCGATGCAGTAGCGTCCCCCATCGGTCGCGCCGCCCGGTCTGCCCGGAGGGCCGCGCGAGGGCCTTGTCGACGCCTGCAAACAGATCCGCGCGGGCGTCCTGGGGGATCGCGAGCTGCGCCTGCGCGCCCGCCTCCACCACCGAGCGCCGCAGCCGCTCCAGCGCCCAGACCCCGAAGGTGTCGAGCCGCCCGACGCCCTCCAGACTGATGGTCAGCTTGCGCACATGAGGGGGCGCGGCATGGGCGAGACGGTCGAGATCTGCGGCATGGGCGGCCGTCCAGTCGCCCTCGGCGCTCAGGAGGTCGCCGTCAGCGCCGACGCCAGCGCGCAGGCTTGGCCCCTGCGCCACGACCTAGCGGCCCCGCACCAGCGCGATGCTCACCGCCGCGATGTCGCCCCCCTGGGAGCGGATCGCGACCGACTGGCGGTTTCCCTTCACCGCCACGGAAATGCCCGCACTGAAGCCCGGCCCCTGGGCCGAGCCCTGCATGGAGCCGCGCCCGAGCCGCCCAGCCAGAGGGCCGCGCACATTGCGGGAGGTCTCGACCCATTCTCCGGCCAGCCGCCCGCCCTCGTTGCGCACAGTGTTGATGAGGTCGAAGCCGGTGGTGTCGCTGCGGCAGCGCAGCCGCTGGCTCATCACATCCCCGCGCGCCACATAATCGGCGCCGCAGCGCAGCCGCTCCGTGCGCCCATCCGTATGGGACAGGGTGCCCGACCCAGACCACGAACCCTCAAAATCATGGAAGCCGCCAGCGGCCGCCTGGGCGGCTGCGGATTGGGCCAGCGCGGGGCTCGCACCCAGCCCCAGCAGAAGACACCCAGCGGCCACCGCCGCCCATGACCCTCGAACGATCTCCTTGATCACCCGCGCTCTCCCTCGACCGGAGGCCCCTCAGCCTTGCCCAGCTAGGCATGCCTGAGGAGGCCGAAAGGTTCCGGGAGGAAGACGTCAGGGCAGTTCGTAACCGACCGCCGCCTCGTCCGCGATGGTGCGCTGGACCGCCGGGCGATCCATCATCAGAGCGTGATGCGCGAAAAGGTTGGGGTAATCTTCGGGCTTGGGCTCCGCATAACCCACGAAGCGCCAGAACAGGCGGAAAAGATGGATATCCGCAACCGAATAGGCCCCGAGAGCCCAGCCGCCGGGCCCAAGCTTGCGATCGGCGTCAAGGAACACCCGACGGGCGTTGTCGATGCTGACGCGCCGGGCGGGATGGAGCGTGGAGGCCACATAGGACATCCAGGACACCGCTTGCGCCTGCCCCTCCATATCCTCCGGAATCAACCGCGCCTCGGGGAAGCGGCGGGCCAGATAGAACAGGATGCCCGCCACCTCGGTCAGGGGGCGCCCGTCGATCAGCAGCAGCGGCACCTTGCCCTCAGGGTTCAGCGCCAGATAGCCAGATTCGCGTTGCTGCTTGTTTTTCAGGGATATGGCGCGGGCCTCAAAGGGCGCGCCGGTCTCATGCAGGGCGATATGGGCCGCCATGGAGCTGGCGCCGGGGGAAAAATAAAGGGTCAACATGTCGGCTCCTCCCACCTGTCAATCGAACTGGACGATCCTTATAATATTTCCAAAGTGGCGTCTTGCCCTTGTGGCGCCGCCCCGAACATTGTAGAGGTCTAAGTCCATTAACTGGAAAGATCGCGGAGATGAGGGAGAAGCTCGAACAAGCGGGACTGCGCGTCACCCGGCAGCGGATGATGATCGCTGATCTTCTGTTCGCCAAGGGCGACCGGCATGTGACCGCCGAGGCGCTCTACGCCGAAGCCAGCGTCATTCCCTATCCGCCCTCCCTCGCCACGATCTACAACACCCTGCGCGACTTCGCCGACAAGGGCTTGGTGCGCGAAATCGCGCTTTATGGCGGCAAGGTCTGGTTCGACACGCAGACGGGGCCCCATTTCCATTTCTATCTGGAAGACCGCGAAGAACTCTTCGATATTCCGGAGGCCCTGATCCCCAGCTTCGACATTCCAGCTCCCGCTGGCATGCGAATCGCCGGGATCGATGTGGTGATCAAGCTGGAACGTCTGCCCGAGAGCATGAACGTTGCGGCGCCCGAGAGCGCCACCAAACGCCCAAATCCCTGAAAACCTCTTTCTGCTCCGGCGAAACAGTGATTGTCCCTCCTCGCTGGATGGGTTATTCCGGGTCTGTGCGTCTGTGCAGGCGCGCGCGGCACGCAACCTGTCAAATGGACATGTAAATTCAGACAGGTTTGGAGACGAGTTTCGACCATGAGCGCACGCATCTACCGCCCGGCCAAAACCGCAACCCAATCCGGCGCAGCCAAGTCCCGCCGCTGGCTGCTGGAGTTCGAGCCCGAACAGCCGCGCGAAGTCGAGCCCTTGATGGGCTGGACCAGTTCCGGCGACATGAAGGCCCAGATCAAGCTCTGGTTCGCCACCAAGGAAGAGGCTCTGGACTACGCAGCGCGCCAGGGCATCGAGGCCCGGGTCGAGGAGCCCGGCGTAGCCACCCGCAAGGTGGTCTCCTATTCCGACAACTTCCGGTCTGGCCGTCTGGGACAGTGGACCCACTGATCAGTCATCGCCTTCCGGCCCCGTAGCTCAGCTGGATAGAGCAGCCGCCTTCTAAGCGGCAGGTCGCAGGTTCGAGCCCTGCCGGGGTCGCCATCTCCAAAGTCGAGCGTTGCCAACTCTCCGAAAAGAGCAGCGTTCCGTCATCAGCCGGGCGCAAAAAAGGCGGGGAATAATCCCCGCCCTCTGGTGACCATCTTTGATCGATCAATCTTACCTGAGCAACTGCAGCACAGACTGCGGAGCCTGGTTGGCCTGCGCCAACATAGCCTGCGCCGCCTGCTGGATGATGTTGCGCTTGGCGAGCTCGGTGGTGGCCTGAGAATAATCGGTGTCCTCGATGCGGCTGCGCGACTCCTGCGCCTTGGCCGACACATTCGCCAGATTGTCGCTGGTGAACTGCAGACGGCTGATCACAGCGCCCATGTTCGACCGTGCGGAACTGACAGTATCAAGCGCTGAAATGATGACACCAAGGGCAGCGGAGGAGCTTGTCGTACCCGTGATATTGTTGCCAGCGATGGATGAAAGCACGCCAGCGCCCGAAGCTGTGGTCATATTGTCGAATGTTATTGAAATGGACTGGCCGCTGTTCGCCCCGACCTGGAAGGTGAA
>CAMDOY010000093.1 GCA_945903655.1 Rhizobium sp. Q54
CCGACCTGCTGCTGGCGGCCTTCGACGCTGATGCGCTGGGCGCGGCTCTGCGCTGGGAACCCTCAAGGGGCGGTCAATTGTTCCCCCATCTCTATGCGCCCCTGCCCACCAGCGCCGCCGCCTGGGTGAAGCCCATCCCGCTGGGCGCCGATGGCAAGCATGATTTTTCGGAGCTTCTGTCGTGATCAGCTTCGCCGCGAAACTGCTGCAGCCCCTGCTCCATGTGCTGGAGCCGGAAACCGCCCATGGCGCCTCGATCCTCGCCCTGCGGATGATGCCGCCGATCTCTCTGGGCCATGACGACCCGCGCCTGCGGGTGCGCGCCTGCGGGCTTGATTTCCCCAATCCGCTGGGCATGGCCGCTGGCTATGACAAGGGCGCGGAGGCGCCGGACGCCCTGTTTCGCCTGGGCTTCGGCTTTGTGGAGGTGGGCACCATCACCCCCCTGCCCCAGCCCGGCAACCCCAAGCCCCGCCTCTTCCGCCTGCCGCAGGACGAGGGCGTCATCAACCGGCTCGGCTTCAACAGCGAGGGCCACGCCCCGCCCCATGCAAGGCTCATCGCCCGGCAAGGCAGGCCCGGGCTGATTGGCGTGAACGTGGGCGCGAACAAGGAATCGGCGGATCGCGCGGGCGATTATGTGCAAGGCGTCAAAGCCTTCGCCGATGTCGCCAGCTATTTCACCATCAACATCTCCTCCCCCAACACGCCGGGCCTGCGCGATCTGCAACAGGCCGCCGCCCTCGATGATCTCCTCGCCCGCGTGCTGGACGCGCGCGATGTGGCCGCGCAGATCCATGGCCGCAAGCCGGTCTTCCTGAAGATCGCGCCTGACCTCGCCATGGGCGATCTCGACGACATCATCCGCGTCGGCGCTGCGCGCGGCATCGACGCGCTGATCCTGGGCAACACCACCATCACGAGGCCCCCAACCCTGCGGGAGGCCGCGACCGCACAGGAGGCGGGCGGGCTCTCGGGCAAGCCGCTTTTCGAACTCTCCACGAAGATGCTGGGCGCCGCCTACCTGCGGGTCGAGGGGCGCTTTCCGCTCATCGGCGCAGGCGGCATTGATGGGCCCGACAGCGCCTTCGCCAAGATGGAGGCGGGCGCTAGCCTGATCCAGCTCTATTCCTCCATGGTCTTCAAGGGCGCGGGCCTGCCGGGCGAGATCCTGCGCGGGCTCACGGCCAGGCTCGACGAGCAGAACCTCGCCAGCATCGGGGATGTGGTGGGCCGCCGCGCGCGGGACTGGGCGGGCGATCTGGCGTGATCAGCGCGGGCTGCGCCCCGCATTGAGCAGGCGCAGCACCAGCCAGATCGGCACCACGATCACCGCCCCGGCGATGACATATTCCAGCACCACCCGCACGGCGCCAAAACCCAGATTCCACAGGCGGCGGAACAGGCGCTCCACATTGTCGATGATTTCGGCGGGGTGAATCTCCAGCCACATGAGCAGCGCGCCCACAATCAGCGAGAGCATGAGCAGGCGCGCCAGAACCGAGAGCGGTGGGCCGCCGAGGAAGCGGGCGATTGTGTCAGCCATAAAGCCCTCTGTGGGTTGAAGCCTCGCGAATCAGTAAGATCATTGCTTGTCGCCTTGGATGACGCCCTTCATCCAGGCCAGCAACTGTTCAAAGTAGGTAAACCCCTGATCGAGGTAGGGCCTATCCGCAGGAGCGCGGCGCGCCGTGGAGGCGGATTCCTTACGCAGGCGATCAATCTCATCGAGCAGCGCAGCCCGGTCATCGGCGGCCATCCGGCATTCGGCGGCCCCATTCACCACCGTACAAAGCGAGACGGAGCCTGTGCGGGTGTCAAGCCGCAGAAAGCCATTGGAGGCGGGGGTCATGGTGAAGCGGCCATTGTCGCTCAGTGCACGATCCTCCTGCGCGTGAACGGGCGCGAGGGCGAGCAAACCTAGAGCTAGGCTGAAAAGCAGGCGGCGCATGGATGATCTCCGATCAAAAACAATCCATAGCCCGCCCAAAAGGCCAAATCAGGGCGTCTCGCCAGCCATGTGATCGCCCTCGATCTTCTTGGCGGTGATCACCGCCTGGGTGCGGCTCTCGACCCCCAGCTTCTGCAAGATGGCGGAGACATGGGCCTTCACGGTCGCTTCGGAAACCGTCAGCTCATAGGCGATCTGCTTGTTGAGCAAGCCCTCCGACAGCATCATCAGCACCCGCACCTGCTGGGGCGTGAGCGTCGCCATGCGGCGCACGATGTCGGCGATGTCCTTGTCGGCGGGGGCGGAGAGATCCACATCCGGCGGGGTCCAGGTCCCGCCCTCCAACACCCTGTTGATGGCGCCGCGCATGGCCTCCATATCCGTCGTCTTGGGGATGAAGCCCGAGGCGCCGAAATCGATGCAGCGGCGCATGACCCCCCTGTCCTCGTTGCCCGAGACCACCACCACCGGCACGCCCGGATGCTGGGCGCGCAGATACATGAGGCCCGAGAAGCCGCGCACGCCCGGCATGGCCAGATCGAGCAGGACAAGATCGACCTCGTCGTTATCGTTCAACTCCTTTGTGAGACCATCGAGATCGGCGCATTCGACGATGGCGCAACCGGGCACGGCGCCCGCGACGGCCTGATGCAGGGCGCCGCGCACGAGCGGATGATCGTCGGCTATGATAATGCGGGTCGAAGCGCTCACGACTGAAGTTCCCCCCAAATAATCATCCTATTGGCGAACACTCTTGCAATCCTGTCAATTGCCCTATTCTTGAGAGGCTTTCGCGGCGCCGTGGAGATGAGGGTGACACAGCACGAACCGGGGTGGGACGACAGGATGGGCCGCGCCGTGATCGACGGGCGCGTCGCTTTCGCCACTGCGGTGCTCCTGCTGGGTTACGGCCTTTGCATCTTGCTGGACCGGATCGGGGCGCCAGAGCGCCTGGTCGCCCTGCTGGGGCCCCTGCTCGCGGTGGTCGGCCTCGCAACCCTGGGGTTTCTGCTGCGGTCCATGCGGATTTCCAGCTTCTATGCGGCGGGGCGGGCCGCGCCGGCGGGCTATGTGGGTCTGGCGATGACCGCCTTTGTGGCGGCGCTCGCCGCGCCCTTGACGCCGCCAGTCCCTCTGGACGTCAGCCCCCAGGGCCTGCTGCTGGGCCTTGGCGCCGGCCTGGCGCTGGCTGCGCTCGGCTTTGGCCCGCTGCTGCGCAAAACGGGGGCCTTCTCCATCACCCATCTGCTGGCGGCGCGGTTTCCGAACATGACGCTGCGAATCGGCTCCCTCCTGATGATCAGCCTTGTGGGGCTGTGCATCGGCCTGGCGGGCCTGACCATGGCGCTGCGCGGCCTGGCCCAGGCCACGGGCTTCGGACATGTGGCCAGCACCATGCTGGCGGCGGCGCTGGTCGCCGTGATCGTGGTTCCCGGCGGGGTCTCCGGCCTGATCTGGACCGCCGTGGCGGCGGGGGGCCTCCTGATCGCCAGCGTGGCGGCGCCTCTGGTGGTCCTCATCGCCAGCGGGGCGACCATCCCCCTGCCCCTGCTGGGTGACAAGATCGCTTTCGAAGAGGCCATGACGCGCATCGGCGAGTGGCAGCCGGCGGCGAGCCCGCAGGGCGACCATGATGGTGCCATCATCATGGCCATGGCGCTGGGGCTGGCGGCGCTGGCCCCTCTGCTCACGCCCGCCATCGCCACCCCCGGCGTTGGCGAAGCCAGACGCGGCGGCCTCATGGGCATGGGCTGGTGCGCGCTCCTCACCCTGATGACGCTGGGCGTCATGGCGGCCTCGACGCTCACCTTGCAATCGGGGCTCGTGGGCATGCGCCTCGCAGATCTTCCGGCCTTTTTGCTGGAGGCCAGCGGCCGGGGCGTGATCACGATCTGCGGCCGCAATCCCGCCACTCTGGCGCAGGCGCGGGAGGCCTGCCAAGCCCTCCCCGGCTTCACCGGCGTCTTACGCAGCGCCGACATCGCCGCCAGCGGCGACTATCTCCTCATGGGCCTTGCTCAATTGCGCGGGTTTGGCCCCGCCTTCTCGGGCCTCGCCATGGCAGGGCGCATATCCGTCGCTCTCGTTCTCTCGGCGGCGGGCTTTCTCACGCTGGCGATCGCCCTGGGCAATGACGCCTTCTATCGCATGCGGGAGGGATCAGCCCTCACCAGCCGCCGTCTGGCGGTGACGCGGCTTGTGCTGCTGGGGGCCATCGCCGCCGCCACCGCCATCTTGCTGGCCTATGCCGTCAACCCGCGTTCGCTGATTGGCCTGGCCATCGGCGTGAGCGCCGTGACGGTGACGCCTCTGCTTTTGCTCGCGCTCTGGCCGCGCGCCACCGGACAGGACGCCACCATCGGATTGATCGCCGGGCTCGCCTTTGCAGAAATGTTTTTACTGTTTGGAGGCGCGGCGCCCGGCCTTGGCCTTTCCGCGAGCGCAGCGGTTGCCGGATCAGTGGCGGCGACCCTCGTCGGTTTTGCCGCAAGCTTCCTGCATGTTCCTGATCCCACCAGCAGAGGCCAGACCTTCCTGCACGGCCTTCTGCATCGCGATGGCGACGTGCTGGGGCCCGACAAGGGCGCCTGAGCCTTCATTCGCGCAACAAGCGCTCCAGGGTCTCAAGACGGTCAGCGTCCTTTGCGGGCTTGTCCCAGCGGATGCGCGAAATGCGGGGAAAGCGCATGGCGACGCCGGACTTGTGGCGGGTCGAACGATTGAGCCCGTCGAAAGCGATTTCCAGCACCAGCCCATGGCTGACCTCGCGCACGGGGCCGAAGCGATTGACCGTGTTGTTGCGCACCCACTTGTCGAGCTGGCCCAACTCCTCATCGGTAAAGCCGAAATAGGCCTTGCCCACCGGCGCCAGTTCATCGCCATTCGCCCCTTCGCGCCAGACGCCGAAGGTGAAATCCGAATAGAAGGACGAGCGCTGTCCATGACCGCGCGGGGCGTACATCAAGACCGCATCAACATTGAAGGGATCGCGCTTCCACGTCCACCAGGACCCCTTGGGGCGACCGGGCACATAGATGGATTGGCGCCGCTTCAGCATGACGCCTTCGATAGCTTCAGCATCCGCGCCAGCGCCTGCGCTTGAAGGATCGCGCCGCGCTTGCGCCAGCGTCTCCCAGGTGTCGAAAGGCACAAGGGGCGACAGATCAAGGCGCGCAGTATCGCAACGCGCCAGCAGCGCCTCCAGCCGCGCGCGCCGCTCCATGAAGGGCAGCGGGCGCAGGTCCTCGCCATTTTCCGTCAACAGATCATAGGCGCGGATATGCAGCGGGTATTCGTTGATCAGTTTGGCGGTGACGCTCTTGCGATTAAGCCTCTGCTGCAAAACGCCGAAGGACTGCACGAGCCCCTCGCGCACCACCAACAATTCCCCGTCAATGGCGACATCGCCCAGACCCGCAGCGCCCAGCGCCTCCAGCAGATCCGGGAAACTATGGGACATATCCTCGCCCGTGCGCGAATAGAGCCGCTGCACGCTGGCGCCTGCAGCGTCAAAGCCCGTCACCGCCTGCACGCGGATGCCATCCCATTTCCATTCCGCCGAAAACTCGGCGGGGTCCAGCGTGGCGAAATCCGCCTCGTCCAGCGCATGGGCCAGCATGGGCGTGCGGAAGGGCGCGGGATCGTCGGTGACGGGACGCGGCTCGCGGCCCTCCACCCAGGCGAAGAGATCGACATAGGGCGGCTTGAGGCCATGCCAGACCTCTTCGACGTCATTGGGATCAAGCCCGCCCATGGCGGCCACCGCCGTCTTGGCCAGACGCGCGGAGACGCCGATGCGCAAGCCGCCGGTGATCAGCTTCAACAGGGCCCAGCGCCCGGTCTCATCCAGCGCGTCGAGCCACAGGGCGAGTTGCAGGGGCAGCGCGCTTTTGCTGGTCTCGTGCAATTGCTCGACAATGACCGACAGGGTCGGCGCCAACGGCTGATTGGAGCCTGCTGGCCGCTCGGGCGCTTGCGGCGCAGGCCAGAGCAGGGCCACGGTCTCCGACAAATCGCCCACATAGTCATAGCTCATGGCGAAGAGCACGGGATCGGTGCGGTCGCTGATGAGCGTGCGAATCAGCGCGGGTTTCGCATGGGCGAAGGTCAGCGCGCCCGTCATGGCGGCCAGAGCATAGCCGCGATCGGGATCGGCCTGGGAGCGGAAATAATCCACCAGCAGGCGCAGCTTGTTGTTGCGCGAGGGCTCATAGGCCAGACGGTCCAGCAATTCGGCGAAGCGGTTCATGGCTGCGCCTCCGCCACGCTCTCGTCATCGTCGCCGTAGCCGATGAGATTGAGCGGACGCGCCTGCAAGCCGCGCTGCGCCGCCCAATGCACCAGCGCATCCTCCGCCCCATGAGTGACCCAGAGCTCCGAACATCCGGTCTCCTCCACGGTGGCGCGCAACTCGTCCCAATCCGCATGGTCGGAAATGACCAGCGGCAGTTGCACGCCCCCCTGCCGGGCGCGGGCGCGGATCCGCATCCAGCCCGAGGCGAAGGCCACAACCGGATCAGGGAACTTGCGCGCCCAGATGTCCTGCGTGGCCGAGGGCGGGCAGATCACGATCTCGCCCGCAAGCTTGGCCCGATCCGCCGCCGCGACCTTGCGCATCTGCCCAAGCGGCACGCCGTTCTCCTCGTAGAAACCCGTGATCTTCTCCATGGCGCCATGGATCCAGAGGGGCCGATCCCAGCCCGCCGCGCGCAGCAGCGCCATCACGCGCTGGGCCTTGCCAAGGGAATAGGCCCCCACCAGATGGGCGCGATCAGGGAAGAGACGACAGGAGGCGATGAGCTTCTCCACCTCCAGCCGCGCCTCAGGATGGCGAAACACCGGCAAACCAAAAGTCGCCTCGGTGATGAAGGCGTCGCAGCGAATCGGCTCGAAGGGCGCGCAGGTGGGATCAGGCGCGCGTTTGTAATCGCCAGAGACAACCACCCGATAGCCCTGCGACTCAATCAGGATTTGCGCGGAGCCCAGCACATGGCCTGCCGGATGCAGCGAGACCACAACCTCGCCAAGCGTCAGCCGTTCGCCATAGGCAATCGCCTGGGAAGCGCCTGCGAAATTCTCGCCATAGCGCAGAGCCATGATCCCCAGCGTCTGCGCGGTGGCCAGCACTGCGCCATGGCCTGCGCGCGCGTGATCGAAATGGCCATGGGTGATGAGCGCCCGCTCAACCGCCCGCAGGGGATCGATATGAAAATCGCCTGCGCGGCAATAGAGCCCCGCAGGCGTGAGGGAGAGAACGTCGTTGGCCGCCATGGCGGACAACATAGGCTCTTTTCATCCATGTTTTGAGTCCCGATGAACCGGGACCCAAATCGTGCTCAGGGCGCTCTGGCGCCCGCGCCCGCCCCGGCGGCGGCGATGACGGAGGCATGGGGCAAGCCATTCGCCCCGGAAAGACGCTCCTGGGTCTGCCGCAGCTCCTCGATGGCGCGCTCGATGTCGTCGCGCTGGCGCTGGAGCATGCTGAGCTGCGCGAGGATCTGCGTCTCGTCGAGGGAGAGCTCGAAACTGCGCACAGGCTCCTCCGACTGATTCGCGATGAGGTCGCGAATCTCGGTGAGGGTGAAGCCGAGTTGCTTGCCCTTGAGGATCAATTCGAGCCGCGCGCGGGCCTGCGCCGAATAATAACGGGTGACGCCGTTGCGAATAGGTTGCAGCAACCCGCGATCTTCATAGAAGCGCAGCGCGCGCAGGGTGACGCCATATTCACGCGCCATCTCGCCGATGGTCAGCACATCGGCTGGCGTCTCAAACTCTTTTGAACTTGTTGCATTTTGTCCCATCGCTATCTCCCTTGCCATGTCGGCTCCGGCTGCTGCGACGACCTTCCCTCAGGTCGCCGTTCGATGGGGAAATTACAACTCAGACCCTGAGTGATTGCAACCTAGAATTGCACTAGTGATTAATTTCAACCTAAATGAGTCGCGTCCTGTGTCAAAATCAAACCACCGTTAACCTGACCTTTACCATGATTACCGAAAGTCGGTTCGCAGTCGAAGTCCTGATCAAACCGAATCCGGTTTGGGAAAGGCTTTGATCCTGGCCTTCAAAGGTCGTCGCAAACGGAATCGAAATGAGCAGAGCCATCCCCTGGAGCATCAAAGGCGTCGATCCCGACGCGCGAGAGGCGGCGACAGACGCAGCCCATCGCGAGGGATTGACCCTTGGTCAATGGCTGAAGCAGACGATAGAGGCCTACGCGGCGCAGAAGGGGCTAGACGCCTTCTATCTCGATGATCAGGCGCGCGCAGCCGCCGTCAAGGAAAGACTGGCGCGCATCGACCACGATACGCCCGCCCGGCCCTCCAGCCTCGAGCACTCCCAATGGCGCGCCAGCCGCCCCTACACGCCGCAACCGCAAAACCGCGTGGACGAAATGCTGCGCGACCTCGCGAGGCGGCTGGAGGCGAGAGACAGGACCGTTGCGCAGGACGCAGTGGACAGGAAAACGTCGGCTGAAAGCGCGCGGCCTTCTCGTCCGCACGCCCGGGAGGATCGCAATCCCCCGCAGGGACAACAGACCGGCGCACCCCTTCAAATCGACAGGAAAACCGAGCTTGAAGAAGCGCTGCGCGCCGCCCGCGCGCTTTATGGGGCCCGCAGGGCGGGCAAGCCGCTTCGTCAGGAAGCACCGGAGCCGCAGGAAGCCCATGATGAGGCCTACCACCAGGAGACCTCTCAGGACGCCTATCCATTCACGCGGCCTGCGCCGCTCTCGCCAGTGAAAAGCGAGACGAAAGCGCAGGAAGCGCCCATCAGCCGCATCGGCCAGAGGCCAGACAGAACGCCGCGTCTGGAAGACGTTTCCTTGCGCAAGGAACTCGATCAACTCTCCGGCACCATCTCTGCCTTGCAGCGTGGCGAGCGCGCCAATCGCCGAGGACAAACACAACGGCAGGAACATGCGTCGGACCAGCCACAGCGCGACGTCGCGCGTTCGCAGGAGATCCGCGCGCAAGTCGAAGCGGCGCCCGGCAAGCGGCATGGATTGGCGGACCCCTTATCGAATGTCTCGCTGATCACCATCGAGAGACATCTGCAAAGCCTCAGCAGCAAGGTTGAGGCGCTTCGCGAGACTGTGACCAATCGCAGCGCGCTGGACGCCTTTCAAACCAGAGCCAAAGGCATTCAGGACCAGATTGAAGAAATCGCCGGGCGACCTGACAATGCGGCGAAAATCGAGCGCCAACTCGATCTCCTGGGATCGCGCATCGACGCGCTGACGACCTCGACGCCAACCCTGTCGGATGCGCAAGAACTGGCGCAGGGCCTGACGGAAATCCGCACCATCCTGAGCAAGGCGCCGAACCAGACCTTACTGGAGGCCCTCGACCGGAAGATCGAACTGCTCGCGCGCAAGCTTGAACACGCCCTGACCACAGCCGATCACGCCCCGCAATTCGACGATCTGGCGCGACGTATCGACAATGTGCATCGCCGGGTCGAATCAAACGAATCCCTTCTGGCGAAGGTGGATACGAGCGCGCTCGAAAAGATGATGCAGGACCTGGCGAACAAGCTCGCCCAGCCCGCGCCGAAGATCGAAACGCCGCCCGCCCCGAACCTCGCCCCGGTGGAAAGCGAGATCCGCCGTCTGGCGAACAAGATGGACGCCGTCGCCTCACGACCGGAAAACCCGGTGCTTGAGGGATTGCGGCGCGACATCGCGAGCCTTTCGGCGCGCGTCGACACCGTCTCGGCCACAGCCCAAAGCGCCGCCACCATGGCGAACCAGGCGAGCGCCGAAACCCTCGAAGCCCTGCGCAAGGAAATGGCGGGCTTCTCGGCCCGGCTCGACGCCCTCACCTCCAGCGCGCCGGAGGTTTCGGTCCTTGATGGGCTGCAGGCGCAAATCGCGCTGCTGGTGGATCGGGTCGAGGTGCTGACGCGGCGCGAGCCCCCGGGCGTGCATGCGCTGGAGTCGAGGATCGTACAGCTCGCGGGCAAGATGGACGCCCTCGGCGCGCCGTCGCGCGAAGGGGCGATGCTGGTCCAGTTGCAGGCGGAAATCGGGCGTCTGGGTCGCCAAATCGACGCCTCGCCCGGCGAGGTCCGCGCCCCCGTCATCGCCCTGCTGGAGCAGGTGCAGAGCTATCTGGCGAAAATGCCCCAGCAGACCGTGCTGGCGGGAGCCTCCGTTCAGGAGGCCGCCGTCGCCAGCTCCATGTCTGACCTGTTCCGGCAGATCCAGGATTTGCGCAACGCAACCGCCGACTCCGCCGACCTGGCGGCGCGCGCATCAGCGCAAGAGGCTCTGGAAGCTAAGGCGCAGACTCACGCCCCGAACCCGGACGCCGAAGAGGCCGTGAAGCGCGAACTTGAGGATTTGCGCGCCAAGCAGGAACGGGCGGACCGCCGCACGACAGAAACATTGAGCGCCGTCCACCAGACGATGGAGCGCCTCGTCGGCCGCCTGTCGAGCCTGGAATCTGAGATTGGCGAAGTCCGCCCCGAACCGGTGTCACCGGCCCAAACGGGCGCTGGAAACGCACAGCGGGAGCCTGTCGCAGAAGTCCAGCAGAGGCCCAGCCAGGATAATAAGAAAGAACCTGCGCAGGAGGAGCCTCCGGAGGTTCGCGCTGAACCACGTCAGGCCCCCGTGAGCGAAGCGGCGACCCCGACGCCGCAGGTCGAAAAGCCTGCGGAGCAGCCCTCTGCGCAAACACGGGCGCCGAGCGCCGGCGCAGCGCTTTTGAACCGCGCGAGCTTCATCGCCGCCGCAAGGCGCGCCACCAACGCCTCAAACGAAACCGAACAAGACAAGGCCGTCTCGCGTCTGGAAAATCTGATCAACCAGATGAGCGGACGGAGCGCAGAGGCCGCTTCAGAAGCCACCCTGCAGACGCAGCCTCAGGCGCAGCCCGAGCAGGCGAAAGGCCCGCTTGGCGCCCTGCGCAAGGCCATCAGCGCGCGCCGCAAGCCCATGCTCATCGCGCTGGCCGGATTGATCGTCGTTCTGGCCTCCCTGCAGGCGCTGCGCTCGCGGGACGGCGGCGCGCCCGCTGCGACCCTCGCCGACAACGAGCGCCCGGCGGTCACACAGACCGCCACCGTCGCCAAGCCCGCAGAAACGGCGGCGGCGCCAGCGCCGGTCTCAACGCCGGAACCCGCGCAGACCCTGGCTTCGCCAGGCTCCTTAGCGGCGGCGCCAGAAGCGGCGGCGGGCCAGGGCTTCACGCCTCCGCTGCAAGCCAATGGTTTCGATCAA
>CAMDOY010000094.1 GCA_945903655.1 Rhizobium sp. Q54
CTTGCCGCGCGCTCGCCCCCGCAAGGGCCACGGAGCGGGGCTTGAACAGGGCCTTGAGCTGGTGGGTGGACATGGGGCGGCTCCTACACTCCCCAGATGAGCAGGATGGCGCGGAAGGGCAAGACGGCAATTGGGAGTGGTAAGGAGGATATGCCGCCCTTGCCCCACCCCCTCGCCCCGTCTACACCACGCCCATACAACTGGCGGAGCCATCATGAACGTTCTTCTCATCGGCTCGGGCGGGCGGGAGCATGCGCTGGCGCTGAGCCTTTCGCGCAGTCCTCTGTTGACCCAGCTTTTCATCGCCCCAGGCAATCCGGGCACGGAGGCGCTCGGGCGCAATGTGACGCTGGATGTGGCCGATCACCGCGCCGTCGTGGATTTCTGCAAGCTCATGCAGATCGGCTTCGTGGTCGTGGGGCCGGAGGCGCCGCTGGTGGCGGGGCTGGTGGATGATCTGGAGGCGGCGGGCGTCCTCGCCTTCGGGCCATCGAAGGCCGCCGCGCAGCTCGAGGGCTCCAAGGGCTTCACCAAGGATCTCTGCGCCGAATTTTCCATCCCCACCGCCGGTTACCAGCGCTTCAGCGCGCCCGAGCCCGCCAAGGCCTATGTGCGCCAACGCGGCGCTCCCATCGTCGTGAAGGCGGATGGGCTGGCGGCGGGCAAGGGCGTCATCGTGGCCATGAGCGTTGAAGAGGCGCAGGCCGCCATCGACATGATCTTCGGCGGCGCCTTTGGCGCGGCGGGCGCGCAGGTGGTGGTGGAGGATTTTCTGGAGGGCGAGGAGGCCTCCTTCTTCGCGCTTTGCGACGGGACCCGGGCGCTGGCCTTCGCCAGCGCGCAGGACCACAAGCGCGTGGGCGATGGGGACACCGGCCCCAACACCGGCGGCATGGGCGCCTATTCTCCTGCGCCTATCATGACCGCATCCATGAGCGCGCGGGTGATGAAAGAGATCATCGAGCCCACCATGGCGGGCATGCGCCAGCGCGGCGCCCCCTTCAAGGGCGTGCTCTTCGCGGGGCTCATGATCGGGCCGAAGGGGCCGAAGCTCATCGAGTTCAACGCCCGTTTCGGCGATCCCGAGACCCAGGTCATGCTGGCCCGCCTCAACGAGGATCTGCTGCCCCTGCTGCTGGCATCCGCCAAGGGCGCGCTGCCCGCCGGGCCGGTGAAGCTCTCGGCGCAGGCCGCGCTCACGGTGGTCTATGCGGCCAAGGGCTACCCGGACGCGCCCGAGAAAGGCAGCGAGATCAAGGGTCTGGAGCGCGCCGCCGCCATGGAGGGCGTCACCGTCTTCCACGCGGGCACGAAACTAGAGGGGAAGCGGCTGCTGGCCAATGGTGGCCGGGTGCTCAATGTCACGGCGCGGGGCGACAGCGTCGCGCAGGCGCAGGCCCGGGCCTATGGGGCGGTGGACGCCATCGACTGGCCGGGCGGCTTCTGCCGCCGCGATATCGGCTGGCGGGCGCTGGGCTGAGGAGCGCTTGACCAACGGGAAGCAAGCTGGGGCTTTACTTTTCGTTAAGGTTTGTGCACAAGAAAATTCATGCGATTTCGATTGGCCGCACTCTTGATTCCCTGCCTCGCCCTCGGCGGCTGCATCTCCCGCGGAGATGGGTCGATCCTTGAGGTCATGCTCGTGGATGAAAATGGCGCCTCCACGGCTGGTCAGGTGATCGGCGCCGGGCCCCATTCCGATACGCTGGCTTTCGCCCCCCTGCCCATGCCTCGCCCGCCCGAATTCGGCGGCGTGTTCCTCGCCTCAGCGGACAATGACACGAATATCGAGGACTTCGACGCAGAGGAAGACGAGGCGCCCACCAACACCGGTTCCGGCCCCTTCAAGTGGCTGGCCTCCGCCCCAGCCAACCCCCGGCAGGCCACCCCCGCCCCTGCGGTGAAGCCGTCTGCGGACCCATCCGCAAAATCCGCAGGCCCCGGCTTCTACGCCGCCTATGCCTATACTCAAGTGGGTTGCTTTCCGGAGGAGCTGAAGACAGCCCTCAACGAGATCGCGGCCCATTACAAGAAACCCGTCGAAGTCGCCTCCGGCCATCGCCCCAACGGGCGCCGGGGCTCCATGCATCACCATTGCATGGCCGCCGACATTCGCATTGAGGGCGTGGAGCCCATGGCGCTGGCCACCTTCGCCAAGACCGTGCCCGGCATCAATGGCGTGGGCAGCTATCGGCGCACCGACCTCATCCATGTGGATGTGCGTCAGGAACAATTCGCCTGGCGGCGCTGAGCCTCAGGCGACCGCGCGGATCACCTTCCCCAGCTTCTCCGTCATCTCCCCGATCTGACTTTCCGAGACAATGAGCGGCGGCGCCAGCACCAGCGTATCGCCCGCCGTGCGGATCAGCAGATCCTGCCGGTGGAAGGCCTCGTTCAGGGCGTCGAAGCCGCGCTTGCCAGGCCCGCCCGCATTGAGGTCGAGATCAATGGCGCCCACCAGCCCCAGCGTACGGATGTCCGCCACATGGGGCAGGCCGCGCAGGGCATGGACGGCGTCGCCCCACAGGGACTCAAGACTCAGCACACGGGCGAAAAGATCCTCCCGCGCATAGATGTCCAGCGTCGCCAGAGCGGCGGCGCAGGCCAGCGGATGGGCTGAGTAGGTATAGCCGTGGAACAGCTCCACCACATGTTCCGGCCCCTTCATGAAGGCGTCGTGGATGTGCTTGCGCACGAGCACGCCGCCCATGGGCACCGCGCCCGCCGTCACCCCCTTGGCGAAGGTGATCATGTCCGGGACGACCCCATAACGCTCCGCTGCGAAGGCGTGGCCGAGGCGCCCGAAGCCCGTGATGACCTCGTCGAAGATCAGCAGGATGCCATGCTTGTCGCAGATCTCACGCAGGCGCTTGAGATAGCCCTGCGGGGGCGGCAGCACGCCGGTCGAGCCCGCCATGGGCTCCACGATGACGGCGGCGATGGTGGAGGCGTCGTGCAGGCCCACGATGTTTTCCAACTCGTCCGCCAGATGGGCGCCCCAGGCGGGCTCGCCCTTGGTGAAGGCCTGTTCGGCGCGATTATAGGTGGTCGGCAGATGATCGACGCCGGTGAGCAGCGAGCCGAAATATTTGCGGTTCGCCACCATGCCGCCGACGGATATGCCGCCAAAGCCGACCCCGTTATAGCCGCGCACCCGCCCCACAAGCCGCGAGCGGGCGCCCTGGCCGGTCACGTTCCAATAGGCGAGCGCGATCTTCAGCGCGGTGTCGACCGCCTCGGAGCCGGAGTTGGTGAAGAACACATGGTCGAGATCCCCCGGCGCCAAGGCCGCCAGCCGCGAGGCCAGCTGGAAGGCCTTGGGATGGCCGATCTGGAACGGCGGCGCATAGTCCATCTCCGCCGCCTGCTCCTGAATGGCGGCGACGATCTCCTCGCGTCCATGGCCCGTGTTGACGCACCACAGGCCCGCGACGCCATCGAGAATCTTGCGGCCATCGGGTGTGTGATAGTGCATGTCCTTCGCGCGCCCGAGCATGCGCGGCTCTTTCTTGAAGGCGCGATTGGCCGTGAACGGCATCCAGTAGGCCGCCAGATCGTTGGGCAAGTCTTGCGAAGCGGTGCTGGTCATGGGGGGCTCCTGTGCGGAGGGGCATGTTACACCTCTTGCAGGAAAAGCTGAAAGACCCAAAAGCCTCGGTTTGGGCTAGTTGACCATCCGACGGCCAATGAGAAACAGAGGGATCGACCAGCCATGGACGGCACCATTGCGATCCAAGGTGGAACCGCTATGTTACTGTCAACCTTGTGTTTGGTCCAGAGGAGTGAACATATGAACACGGTCGCCCAATGTATCGAAACTGATCCGGGCTTCTGACGTCTCAGACACCGGTGCGTCTTGTTGATATGCCACTCACGGCGAATCCGCCCGCGCAGCCTCGCTATCCGCCGCCACTTCCACCGTGCCGCTATTGAGCGGGACGCGCACCACGGTCACGGTGCAGGGCGCTTCGGCCACCACCTGCGAGGCGGTGCTGCCCAGCAGGCGGCGCAGGGTGGAGGTGGTGCGGGCGCCGATCAAGACCTGGTCCACATGGTTCAATCGCGCATAGTCGATGAGCGCCACCGCAGGGTCCATGTGCTCGATCACATGGAAGGTGATGCGCTCTTGCGAGAGGCCCAGCGGACGACCCCATTCCTTCAATTCGACCAATCTCTGCACATGAATGTTTCGGCCGGATTCATCGAGCGTATAGTTGATGGTGATGCGACTGAGCTTGAGCACATTCACGCAGGCGATGCGCACGCCAGGCATGGTGGCGAGCACGCGTTTGACATTGGTGCGCAGCTCGTCCGACAGATCTTCCATATCTTCCGACAGATCCACCGCCACCATGATGATGGGCGCCAGATTGCTTTGCGCCGTGCGCGGCTGCTGCGGCCCGCCTTCTGCGCCCAATGCGGCGAACCAGCGCTTGCAGGCGTCGAAGAAGCTGTTGCGCTCCAGCCGATGGGCGCGGTCCGTCAGCACCACTTGCGACATGTTGGCGAGATCGAAGGCGAGCTGCGCGGGCGTTGCGTAACGCTTGTCCGGATCCACCTCAAGGCAACGCAGGATCACTTCCTGCAAGGGGGCGGGAATGGCGGGGTTGAGCCGACGCGGCGGCACGGGATCGCGCCACAGCCGGTTCTTCAACGAACTCTGCGCCTGCGGGATTCCGAAAGGCCGCACATTGGTGGCGAGATAATAGAGCAGCACGCCCAGCGAATAGATGTCGGAGCGCGGATCACCGCGATTCTTCATGATCTGCTCGGGCGCGATATAGGGCCCGGTGCCCATGGGCACGCGGAACTCTTCTTCGAGCAGATCCGGCAGCAGCAGATGACGCGACAGGCCGAAGTCGATCAGCGCCGCCTCGCCGCTTTCCCGCAGCATGACATTGGAAGGCTTGATGTCGAGATGCAGCACGTTCTGGCGATGCAGATCAACGAGAGCGGTGGCGACCTTGGCGCCCAGCGACACAACTTCTTCAGGGGGCAGCGGCGCCCGGTCGATCAATGCATAGACGGACTCGCCGCGGATATATTCCATCACGACGTAAGGCTGGCGCGCGAAATCGCCCACCGCGTAAAATTTGGGAACATGCACGCCCGACAGGCGCGGCAGGATCATCATCTCCATCTCGAAACCGACGATGACCGTGGCGTCCTCGCCATCGAGAAGCGTGGGCACCTTCATGACGATGGGCGCCTCGATGTCCGGGCGCGTCACCCGCCACAGGGTCGCCATGCCCCCCGTGTGGATCTTCTCCCCGATCCTGAAGCCGTCGATGGTGGAGCCCGTCTGGAGCGGTTCGCGCGTCATCCCCTAGCGTCCGATGAACAGGCGCGCGGCCAGAATCTGGGGCAGTTTCGCGGCGTGAATTTTCTGCGCGGCGGCCTCGATGTCATAGGACACGCGGCGGAAGCTGATCTCGTTGGTGACGGTGTCGTAGATCGTATAGGCGGCGAGCGGGTTCTGGTCGCGCGGCTGGCCCACCGCGCCCTGCACCGCCAGCCACTTGCGATGGCCCATCAGGGGAATGGGCGTCGAGCCCTGGGGCACGAAGAGGATCGGCGGGCGCTGGGGCTGCATATGGTAGAGCTGGGGCTTGTGCACATGGCCGCAGAAGGTGATGCGATGGGCCGTGGAGCGCAGGCTGCGCTCGGCCGCAGACACATCGGTGATATAGCTCCAGGAATGGGGCGAGGAGGCCTCCGCATGGACATAGAGCCGCCCGTCCTCCTCGATCTGCATGGGCAGGCTGGTGAGGAATGTGCGACTGTCGGCATCCAGCGTGTTGTAGGTCCATTCCAGCGCGGCGCGGGCGTAATCATTCATGCCTGAGGTCACGCCACCGGCGGCGGCCTCGTCATGGTTGCCCAGAATGGCCAGAGCGCCCTTCTCCATGGCCTCGCGCACCCGGTCCACCACATAGACCGGGTCCGCGCCATAGCCCACGAGATCGCCCAGAAACACGAGTCGATCCACCTGACGGCGCACCGTATGGGCGAGACAGGCGTCGAGCGCCTCCCGGTTGCCGTGGATGTCTGACAGAAACGCGATACGCATGGTGAAGGGGCGTCCTCCGGGATCGATCCGCCTGCGCGGGCGACCCTGACTTTTGTCACTGTTTTGTGATCTGGCACAAAGCCGCGCCTTTGGGGAAGCAAAAACATGCGCGCCCCCCTCCCCGAACCACTCGAGGTTAACGGGCGCCCTTCCCCGAAGCCCCCGAATCCGCCATATCTGGCCCATGGCCGAAACGGTTCCAGACACCAATGCCCCCGAAGTCTCCGTCTCCGAACTCTCGGGCGCCCTCAAGCGCACGATCGAGGATCGGTTCGGCTATGTGCGCGTGCGCGGCGAAGTCTCGGGCTGGCGGGGCCCGCACTCCTCCGGCCATTGCTATTTCGCCCTCAAGGACGCCTCCGCCCGCATCGACGCGGTGATCTGGAAGGGCTCCTACGCCCGCATGCGCACCAAGCCGCAAGAGGGGCTGGAGGTCATCGCCACCGGCAAGATCACGACCTTTCCGGGCAAATCCTCCTATCAGATCGTGGTGGAGAGCATCGAGCCTGCGGGGGTCGGCGCCCTCATGGCCCTGCTGGAGGAGCGCCGCCGCAAGCTCGCCGCCGAGGGCCTCTTCGACGCCGCCCGCAAGCAGCTCATCCCCTTCCTGCCGGAGGTGATCGGGGTCGTCACCTCGCCCACGGGCGCGGTCATCCGCGATATTCTCCACCGCATCGCCGACCGCTTCCCCCGCCGGGTCATCGTCTGGCCTGTGCGGGTGCAGGGGGAGACCTGCGGGGCGGAGGTGGCCCGCGCCATCGAGGGCTTCAACGCCCTGCCCGAGGGCGGGCGCATTCCCCGGCCCAGCGTCATCATCGTGGCGCGGGGCGGCGGCTCGCTGGAGGATCTCTGGGGCTTCAATGACGAGGCCGTTGTGCGCGCCGCCGCCGCCAGCGACATACCGCTGGTCGCCGCCGTGGGCCACGAGACCGACTGGACCCTGATCGACCATGCGGCGGACCTGCGCGCCCCCACCCCCACGGGGGCGGCGGAGATGTGCGTGCCCGTGCGCAGCGAATTGCTGGGCCAGACTGCGGACCTCGCCCGCCGCCACCAGGGCGCCCTCTATCGCCTCCTGGAGCGCCGCCGGGCCGATCTGCGCGGCCTCGCCCGCGCCCTGCCCTCGGGCGAGGACATCGTGGCCGTGCCGCGCCAGCGCCTCGACCGGGCGGGTGAGCGGCTGGGCGCGCGCATGACGGCCGCCATGGGCGAGCGCCAGCTCAGGCTGGGCCGGGCGGCGAACCTACTGGCCCGCCACTCCCCGCAGGCCGAATTCGCCCGCATGGGCGAGCGCTCTGCGGGGCTGGCCGGGCGGCTGGCGCGGGTGCGGCCCATGCTGGTCCCGACCCGCCGCGTTCCGCTGGAGGCGCTGGGCAAGCGGCTGGAGGCCGCCCTGCGGGCGCAGCTCGCCCTGCAAGGCCAGACCCTGCGGGCGCGGCGTGAGCGGCTCGCCATGGTGGACGCCCGCCTGCGCGCAGCCATCGCCGCCAACAGCGCCCGCAAGGCCGAACGGCTGGGGGCGCTGGCGCAGCTCTTCGCCTCGCTGGGCTACAAGAGCGTGCTGGCGCGGGGCTTTGCTTTGGTGCGCGATGACGCGGGGACGCCCCTGCGGGCGGCCTCGGGCCTCGCGCCTGGCATGGCCATCAGCATCGAATTTTCCGACGGCCGCGTGGCGGCGGTGACGGGGGAGGGCGGCGGCGCGGCGCCCGAACCCGCCAAGCCCCGCCCACGCCCGGCGCGCGGGGGACCATCGGGGGGCGGATCGCAAGGATCCCTCTTCTAAGATCGCGCTTCAGCGATTATCTTGAGCAACAGAGGGCGCTGGCGCCCCAGGAGAAGAACACCATGGGCCTGTTTGGCGGCGGCGCGAAAAGTGAACCCAAGACCTTCCCCATCAGCAAGACCGACGAGGAATGGCGGCGCATTCTCACCCCCGACCAGTATCGCGTGCTGCGCGAACATGGCACGGAGCGCGCCTGCACCAGCCCCCTCGACCACGAGAAGCGCCCCGGCGCCTTCGAATGCGCGGGCTGCGGCAATCCGCTCTTTGTGGGCAAGACCAAGTTCAACAGCGGCACGGGCTGGCCCAGCTTCTGCGATCCGCTCCCCGGCGCGGTCGGGACCACCGTGGACAACAGCCATTTCATGACCCGCACGGAAGTCCACTGCGCCCAATGCGGCGGCCATCTCGGCCACGTCTTCGAAGACGGGCCTGCGCCCACGGGCCTGCGCTATTGCATGAATGGGGTGGCGATGCGGTTTGTGCCGGAGTGACAAGCGCCTGAATTATAAAGGCGAAACGCCTGCCGCTCCCCTCCCCCCCTGTGGGGAGGGGTAAGGGGTGGGGGTCGCGAAATCTCCATAATTTGCGCCTGTGGCGTCCGCGCTCCCGATCTGCCTCTCGCGACCCCCACCCCGTCCCGCTACGCGGGCCGACCCTCCCCACAGGGGGGAGGGTATGGGGGCCTGACCTGCTGGAAAATCAGACCCTTAGCGATCCCGCACCTGCACGGGCGTCTCGCGGGCGGCCAGAAATGCGGGGTCGGACATGGCGAGGATGAGGGATTCCGGCAGGGCGTCCGCGTCAGCGCCGCCATCCTGCGAGCCCCTGTTCACGAGCTTCGAGATTTCATACCAGATATTGATATTGGCGACCTTGTAGGCGCCGCCCCAATCGCGGGTGAGGAAGCCCTTTTTGCACAGCGCCACGCACCAGCGGGCGATCTTCTTGGAATCGCGGTTGAGCAGTTTGGCGGCCTGGGTCGGCTTCACCGCCGAATAGATGACCTGCTCGCCATTCAGTTTTTCAATGTTCAGCGCGCCGATGGCCACATAGAAATAAAGGCCCGAAATGGTGATGTTATGGGCCCGGGCGAAATTATTGATGCAATTGAAGCGGGCCCTCGAGACATCGCTCATCTGAACGATGGCTTCGATGGATGGGCTCATATCGTTCATCACACCACCTCCCACCGGCGCCAAGAAATCTGCCCCGGACTTTACAATCCGGGGCAGACTATTGTTTGATCATTAAGAATTGATCAAGATTTCACTTGTCGCCAAGCTTGTCAGGACCAATTCCTCATCAGCCGGGAAGGCTGAGGCTGATCAGAAGGTGCGCTCGACGCGCAGCTTCGTGGTGATGTTGCTGCCCTTCAGAGCGGCATCTGGAATTGTGAGTGCGGAAGCACTTGCACCGTTCGAGGCTATAATAGCCGTAGCGGTGTTCTGGATGCTATTCTTCATGTTGGCGTACTGGATTTCGAGACCAATGTCGAAGTTCTTAGCAGGCGAGTAGACGATGTTGCCACCAACTTCCCAGACCGAACCCTTACCCCACTGCGGCAATGACACAGTGTTGCCAGCAATGTCGGTATTTGTAGCAGTAGAGGTAGGGGTGTTAACCTGGATATATCCAGCAGTGAAGTTAGAACGCCAATTCGGAGTCCAGTAGTGAGTGAAGGCCGTAGCAACGTTCCAGCTGTCGACAGTGCCCATGGTGTAGGGGTTGGCGGCCGAACCATTACCGCCGGTGACCATGAGGTTCTGGTCGGAACGGAGGATACCACCGATCAGACGGCGCGTGGCCGCAGTCGACAGATTGTTCAGACCGCCACCGCCCTGGGTTGCGCCCAGCATGCCGTGACCATAGTTCGCGTTAAACCAGATCTGGTCACCCGCCGCCAACATCGGAAGCTTGAAGCTGATGGTAGCGCCAACAGCCCAAGCACCGAACGTAGCCTGACCAGGAGACTGCTCACCGTAGATACCACCGGGCACCAGAGCGTTACCGGGTGTGTTCACGAAGGTCGAAGCATATGTATTGGTGAACCCAAGCGCGCCCGCACCAATGCCGCTCGTCGTCATCGTGGTGTTTGCGAGCATATTCGGATTGAAGCCGTAATCGCTCCTCACCGAGTTGTTGCCGACCATACCGGCGACAGACGCGAAGCCCCATGATTGGTCGAGACGAATGTTGGCGACAAGATTGGCGGCAGTCGCCAAACGATCAAGGTAGTTGGCGCCAGCTGGGCCAGACGAGGAGCCCTGGAAGCTGTCCAGACGATCTTCCAGCGCGACAGTCGCAGACAGGCCGCCGCCGAAGGTGGCGGTATAGGAGATCTGCTTCATGCCGTTCGGGAAGCCCGTGTAAGGGTTACCATTGTACATGATCGAGGGCATCGAGGTGAAGTTTTCACCCGCAATACCGAAGGTGAAGCCAGCCCACTGAGTGAAGGCGGACTCAATCGAGATGCCGCTGGCCGAAGGGTCAGCCTGGCCGGAGATCCCGTTGTTGGTGAAGGTCGCATTGCGAGCGCCGCTGGTGTTGGCGGCGCGCAGCCGGATGAAGGTACGCGCTACGCCCATGGAAGTCGGGGTGCGAGCGTCCACGTCGATGCGGCCACGTGTCTCGTAACCGGTATCTGACTGGGCTCGGGAAGACTGGACAATACCAACACCAGCGTTGACGTTCGACTTGGTAGCGTCAGTCACATAAGTGTAACCAGCGGCAGTAATGGTCGAGTTGGTCACGGCGGTATTCGCCGCGTTTCCACCCATGTACCAAGTACCAGCAGAACCGCCAGCGGCAACATAGATCGCAGTAAAACTGCCTGATGCTCCCGACGCCGTAAATGCAGCAGACGCTGCGGTGTTAGCATTAGTCTGAGCAGTGGAGAGCGCGCCGCCCTGCTTGAGGCCGATCGAATTGCCGGTGACCGCGTAGATATCCTTGCCGGGCGTATGCTGATATTCGCCGCGGAAGTAGCCACCGAGCTTCACGCAGGTGTCGGTGCCGGGGATGGTGTAGAAGCCCGCGCCGGAGGCGTAGCAGATCTTCACGTAGGTAGCAGGGGCGGCCTTCTTCGAAGGAAGATCGGCGGCCTGGGCGCCAGCGACGGCCACGATGACCGCGGCAGAGCCGAGAAGTAACTTGTTGAGCATAAATCCCTCCAGGGTGCTTTAAGATGACGCAGGGT
>CAMDOY010000095.1 GCA_945903655.1 Rhizobium sp. Q54
CGGACACCTCGGCCAACAACTATGTGAAGGCCGGGCAGAACCGGGCGCTCGCCACCATGCGCCGCACCAAATCCCGCTTCTTCCCGGACCTGCCGACCATTTTCGAGGCGGTGCAGGTTTCGCCCGAGGGCGCCGCGCTGTTCGATTTCCACTCCACCGCCGAAAACCTCGGCCGCATCCTCGTGGCCCCCCCGGGCATGGCGCCCGACCGCCTCGCCCACCTGCAAAAGGCCATAGAGACCGCCATGCATGACCCCGTTCTGGTGGCCGAGGGCGAACGCAGCCAGCGCTATGTGGATTTCATCGACGCGGAAAAGACCCGCAAGGCGACGGTGAGCGTGGTCTCCGATATCCCGCCGGAGCTGAAGAAGAAGATGATCGCGATCATCGCCAGCGCGGAGAAGAAGTGAGGGGTGAGTTGCTTACAACCCCATTCCTTGACTCCCCCGCCCCCTGCGCCTAAAAGCCCCATATTCTCGTCAGAGATCCTGAAACCCTGACGCCCACCCGCCCATGAGGCAGGGGGTCAACGCCCGGCAGCGCGATGCGCCCCCGGGCGCGTTTGGCTTTGGGGCTTTGGCGAGCCGCCCCCCTCCGGGGGACATGCGAGGAGCGACCATGTTCGAGGGCCTGTCCGAAAAGCTCTCCGGCATCTTTGACCAGCTGACGCGTCGGGGCGCGTTGAGCGAGGCGGATGTCGACACAGCCATGCGTGAAGTGCGCCGCGCCCTGCTCGAGGCGGATGTGGCGCTCGATGTCGTGCGCCCCTTCATCGACAAGGTGAAGGAGCGGGCGGTCGGCGCCAATGTGGTGAAGTCGATCTCGCCGGGCCAGATGGTCATCAAGATCGTCAACGACGTGCTCATCGAGACCCTGGGCTCGGACGCCGACCCCATCAATCTCGACGCCGCCGCCCCCGTGGGCATCATGATGGTCGGCCTGCAGGGCGCGGGCAAGACCACCACCGCCGCCAAGATCGCCAAGCGCCTGCGCGACCGCTACAAGCGCAAGGTGCTGATGGCATCGCTCGACGTGAAGCGTCCGGCGGCCCAGGAGCAGCTCGCGGTGCTCGGTCGCCAGACCGGCATCGAGACCCTGCCCATCATCCCCGGCCAGAGCCCGGTCGAAATCGCCCGCCGCGCCGAGGAAGTCGCGCGTCTGCAGGGCTTCGACGTGGTCATCCTCGACACGGCCGGCCGCACCCATATCGATGAGCCCCTCATGGAGGAGATGGCGCAGATCAAGGCGGCGTCGAAGCCGCATGAAATCCTGCTCGTCGCCGACAGCCTCACCGGTCAGGACGCGGTGAACCTCGCGCGCAATTTCGACAGCCGCGTGGGCATCACCGGCATCGTGCTCACCCGCACCGATGGCGATGGTCGCGGCGGCGCGGCCCTCTCCATGCGGGCCGTCACCGGCAAGCCGATCAAGCTCATCGGCACCGGCGAGAAGGTGGACGATCTCGACGATTTCCACCCCTCGCGCATCGCCAACCGCATTCTGGGCATGGGCGACATCGTCTCGCTGGTCGAGAAGGCGGCGCAGAGCATCGACGCCGAAAAGGCCCAGCGCATCGCCGACAAGATGCGCAAGGGCAAGTTCGATCTGGAGGATCTGGCTGACCAGCTCGCCCAGGTCGAGAAGATCGGCGGCCTCGGCGGCATCATGGGCATGTTGCCGGGCATGGCCAAGATGAAGAGCCAGCTTGCGAACGCCAATATCGACGAGCGCATGATCAAGCGCCAGCGCGCCATCATCCTGTCCATGACCCCGCAGGAGCGGCGCAATCCCGATATTCTGAAGGCCTCGCGCAAGCGGCGCATCGCGGCGGGCGCGGGCGCCAAGGTGGAGGAGATCAACCGCCTCCTCAAGCAGCATCGCCAGATGGCCGACATGATGAAGGCCATGGGCGGCGCCAAGCGCGGCGCCATGGGCCGCATGGCCGATATGTTCGGCATGGGCGGCGGTGGTGGATTGCCCGGCGGCATGCCCAGCGCAGAGCAGATCGCGGAAATGCAGAAGCAGATGGGCGGCGGCGCCGCGCCCAAGCTGCCGGATGCGCCGCCTCCCGGCGCCTTCAGCGCGCCTCCGAAATTGCCGGGCCTGCCTTCCGGCCTTCCGGGTCTGGGCGGCCCCAAGCTGCCGGGCCTCGGCGGCTTGTCCAGTTTCAATCCATTTGGAAAGAAGAAGTAATCCGATGGAAATGAAAGTGCATATGTTCGACGTGTTCAAGAGCATCAAGGAGCAGCTCGACGCGGCGAACATCTACTACGACACGAAATCGTATCGCGACGATGCGTTTTCGTTTCTCGTGCATGTGCTCGGTGAATACTGGGAGATCGACGTGCGCGAGGACGGCTCGGTGGATGTCGAGGTCTTCCGTTCGGAAGGCATTCAGGACGACGCCTGGGCCGCGATCGAGCAACTGGTCGAAGACCACAAATCCTGAATCTATCCCCTCCAACAAAGGAAAATGCAATGTCCCTGAAAATCCGTCTGTCGCGCGGCGGCGCCAAGAAGCGTCCCTTCTACCGCATCGTCGTCGCCGACGCCCGCATGCCCCGTGATGGCCGCTTCGTCGAGCGTCTGGGCACCTTCGATCCCCTGAAGGCCAAGGACGCCGCCGACCGCATCGTGATCGACGCCGAGAAGGCCAAGGCCTGGATCGCCAAGGGCGCACAGCCGACCGACCGCGTCGCCCGCCTGCTCGAGACCGTGGGCGTTGGCCAGCGCGCCGCCCACAGCAACCCCGAGAAGGCCAAGCCGAAGAAGAAGGCGCAAGAGCGCGCCGCAGCCGCCGCTGCTGCTGAAGCCGCCGCAGCCGCAGCTGCCGCCGCCCCCTCCGCCGAGTAAGACCGAAGGGCCAGCCTCTCCTTAGGGGGAGGCTGGCCCGTCCCGGTTCTCGCAACCCCAAGATATCCCCATGCCCGAGAAACCCACCCCCGTGGCGCCGGTCCCCGCGCGAGACCTCGTGCTTGTGGGGCGCTTCGGCGCGGCCCATGGGGTGCGCGGCGAGGTTCGGCTTAAGAGCTTCACCGGGGATCCCGCCGCCATCGGCGATTACAGTCCCCTTTTCAGCGCCGACGGCGCCCGCAGCTACGCCCTGCGCAGCCTGCGCCATATCCGCGACGACATGTTCGTGGCCCGCGTCGAGGGGGTCAACGACCGCTCTGCGGCTGAGGCCCTCGTCAATCTGGATCTGCATGTACGAAAGGCCGACCTGCCGCCTGCGGACGAGGAAGAATATTACCACTCCGACCTCATCGGCCTTGCCGCCCATCTGGAAAATGGCGAGCTGATCGGCGAGGTCGTGAATGTCTTGAATTTCGGCGCCGGCGACATTCTGGAAGTGCGCCCCGCCAGCGGCGGCGACACCCTGCTCTATCCCTTCACCAAGGCCGTTGCGCCGGAGGTGGATCTTGGCGCGCGCCGCGTGACCATCGCGCCCCCGCAGGAGAGCGAAGCGCGGGAAGATGAGGGGGAGGGGGAGGCCTGAGGCCTTCGCCCGTGCTACAAGCCCCCATGTTCCGCGCCGCCATCTTCACCCTCTATCCCGATTTCTTCCCCGGCCCCCTCGGCCAGTCGCTGTCCGGCGACGCTTTGGCGCGCGGGCTCTGGGCGCTGGAGACGCGGCAGATCCGCGAGCACGGCCTGGGCCGCCACAAGTCCGTGGACGATTCCCCCGCAGGGGGCGGTCCCGGCATGGTCATCCGCGCCGATGTGCTGGCCGCCAGCCTTGACGCGGGCCTCGCCCCTGACGATCCGCGCCCGCGCCTGCTCATGTCCCCGCGCGGACGCCCGCTCACGCAGAGCCGCGTGCGCGAACTGGCGCAGGGGCCGGGCGTGGCCATCGTCTGCGGGCGCTTCGAGGGGGTGGACGAGCGGGTGATCGAGGCGCGCGGGTTGGAGGAGGTCTCCATCGGCGATTACGTGCTCTCGGGGGGCGAGTTGGCGGCCATGGTGCTGCTCGACGCCTGCGTGCGGCTGATCCCCGGCGTCATGGGCAAGCTGGAGTCGGGGTCCGAGGAGAGCTTCGAGGCGGGCCTGCTGGAATATCCCCATTACACCCGCCCCAGGGATTTCGAGGGGCGGCCCATTCCCGAGGTGCTGCTGTCGGGCGATCACGCGAAGATCGCGGCCTGGCGGCGCGCGCAGGCGCTGGAGATCACGCGGGCGCGGCGGCCCGATCTCCCGAAGCCCAAGTGAGCCTCAACGGATCAGGAAGTGGTCCATCAAGGGCAGGCTGATCACCGCCGAGATCAGGATCAGCACATAGGCCGAGATGCGGAAGACCCTTTCGCTGGACTTGCCAAAGAGCTTCGCCCCGCCCCAGAGCCCCAGCGCATAGCCCGGCCAGATGACCACGGCGTAGATGACGACCTGCCAGGTGAAGAGCCCCTTCCACCACATCAGAATATCCGTCGCCGTGGAACTGAGGGCGTAATAGGCCATGATATTGGTGCGGATGATGGCCGCATTGTCCTTCTGGCCGAGCCAGTAGGCGATGACGGGCGGGCCTGACATGCCGGTAGACGAGCCCATCAGCCCCGCCACGGTGCCCACGCCGAAGGAGGCGGGCTGGGTCGGGCGGCCCTTGTACCGCCAGCCCGAGACCAGCAGGATCAGCATGAGGAAGACCGTGCCCGCCATGGCCCAGCGCACTGCCTCCGCAGGCATGTTGGTGAGCACCCAGGCGCCCACGGGCAGCATGAGGATATGGCCCGCCAGCATGGGCCAGACCTGCGACCATCGGCATTGGGGCAGGGCCTTGTAGCCATAGGGCGTGGCTGAGCCGAGATCGAAGAGATAGAACATGGGCACCGCTACGGTCGGCCCCATGGCCATGGCCGCCAGCGGCACGACGATCAGGGCGCCGCCGAAGCCCGAATAGCCCCGCACCACCCCGCCCACCACGGACACCGCGAAGACGAACCACAGGCGCGGCTCCTGCATGGCGGACCAGAGTCCGGCGATGAACTCGGCGAGCAGGGGGGGAAGATCGGGCAAAAGCGACTCCGGGCTTTGGCAGGGCTAGGGACGGGACCGCTGGACTGTTACAGCTTGGCCCATGGCAATGGCTACGATTCGCATCATCGGCATAGATCCTGGTCTGCGCAACCTCGGATGGGGGGTGGTGGAGAGCGAGGGCTCGCGCCTGTCCTTCGTGGCCTGCGGCTCGATCCACTCGGACGCCAAGCTGTCGCTCGCCGACCGCCTGCGCCAGCTGTACGAGGGCCTGACCGCCATCATCCACCTGCACATGCCCCAGGAGGCGGCGGTGGAGGAGACCTTCGTCAACCGCGACCCGCAATCGGCCCTGAAACTGGGGCAGGCGCGGGGGATCGCGCTGGTGGTGCCGAGCATCGCGGGCCTGCCGGTGGCCGAATATGCCGCCAATCTCGTCAAGAAGACCGTGGTGGGCGCGGGCCATGCGGACAAGGCGCAGATCGCCATGATGGTGAAGGTGCTGCTGCCCAAAAGCGACGCCAAGAGCCCCGATGCGGCGGACGCCCTGGCGGTGGCCATCACCCACGCCCAGCACCGGGGCGCGCGGGAACTGGCGGCGCGGGTCGCCAGATAGGTCGCTTTTGCAGGAAAACGCTACTTTTATTTGACGCGTTTTCTTCACGCGAACCGGTGGCCACTTCGCTTGAAAACGCTTTTGGGGTTGGACAAGCTGGACGCGCTGGGGTATAGGCCTCTTTCAACTTAAAACAGCGTTGCCAAAACGCTCGCTCCCCGAGAGCGAAAAGCGCAGGAGTTTGTTATGGATATCATCGCCCAGATCGAAGCCGAACAGATCGTTCGTTTGGCCAAGGAAATTCCCCCCTTCTCCCCCGGCGACACGGTCATCGTGAACGTCAAGGTGAAGGAAGGCGAGCGCAGCCGCGTGCAGGCCTATGAAGGCGTCTGCATCGCCCGCAGCGGCGCTGGCATCAACGAGAGCTTCACGGTTCGCAAGATTTCCTACGGCGAAGGCGTCGAGCGCGTGTTCCCCGTGTTCTCCCCCATGATCGACTCGATCAAGGTCGTGCGTCGCGGCAAGGTCCGTCGCGCCAAGCTCTATTACCTGCGTGATCGTCGCGGCAAGTCGGCCCGTATCGCCGAGAAGCAGGAGACCGTGGCCGAGCGGACCGCTCGCGTCGAGGCCAAGACCGCCAAGAAGGCCAAGGAAAAGGCCGCCAAGATCGCCGCTGGCAAGTAAGCGGGTTCGCGTCTTTCGGGCGCGAGATTTTGGACTGAGTTTGAACCCCGTCGCGGATCTGCGGCGGGGTTTTTTGTTGGGGGCTAGGCCGCCGACTTCGGCCGCATCGGCCCCTTGATCGTGGCCACGATCTCGGCCTCGCGCGCCCGCGCCAACGCCAGATCATAGGCGCCCTGCATGCGCAGCCATGTCTGGGCGGAGGAGCCGAAGACCTTTTCGAAACGGATCGCCATTTCCGGCGTGACGCCGCCGCGCCCGTTCACGATCTTGTCGAGGGTCTGCCGACTGACCCCCAGCGCCGTCGCCGCCCCACCGATGGTGAGGCCGAGTTCTGGCAGGCAATCCTCGCGGAGGATCTGGCCGGGGTGGGGTGGGTGCTTCATGGGCATGGGGAAGTCCTAATGGTAGTCCGTATGATCCACGTCATAGGCGTCGCCGCGTTCAAACCGGAAGACGATGCGCCAGTTGGCTGTGATCCAGACAGCGTAGAAATTGCGGAGGTCCCCTGCGAGGGCGTGGAGCCTGTATCCCGCGACATTGATATCTTCCACTCGGTCCGCAGCGTCTATCGTCGAAAGCCGGTTCTCGATTTTGGAGATCTGATCAGGGGGCAATCCCCGCGTGATCCCTTCCTCAAAAAGGCGTTGCAACCGCCTGCTCTTGAAGCTCTTGATCATAATTAACTGCCAATTGTCAGTTGTCAATCCCAAATTCAGGGTGGTTCCGATTGTTCCACCGCCGCTCGCCTTCAAAATACAGCTATTTTAATGCCAAGATAGAGTTGATTCACCGCTTCTTGAAAATCTCGTCAAACAGCTTCTGCGACGCCTTCACCTGATCCCCAGACAGCGCGTAGGGCAACACCTTGGCCTTTTCCAGCCGGGCCACCACGTCGGGCGGGTTGGGGATCACGTCCGGGCGGGTAGGGATGCGGCCGGTTTTGGCGGCGAAGGTCTGGGCTTCCTTGCTCAGCATGAAATTGGCGGCCAGCTGCGCGGCCTTGGGGTGGGGCGCCTTGGGGTTGACCGCCACCTGGCCGAAGAACAGGGCCACCGGGTCCATCACCCAGAAATTGGTGGGGGCGCCCGAGAGGGTCATGTTGTTGGTCAGCATGGTGTAATTGTTGAGCGCCACCGCATATTCGCCCGCCGCCACCGCGCGGGCCGCCGCCAGATGGCCGTCGAGGACGGTGATCTTAAGGGTGGAGACCAGATCCTCCAGCAGCTTGCGGCCCTTGTCCTGACCATAATGGGCGAACATGGCGTTCATCCATTCATTGTCCGTGCCCTCGATGGCGACGCGGCCCACCCATTCCTTCTTGGTCAGGAATTCCTCATAGGTCTTGGGCAGATCCGAGGCCTTCACCAGATTGGTGTTGTAGGCGGGTGAATTGTAATTGGCGTAGACGCCATACCACTGGCGCTTGGGATCGCGGGCGGAGGGCATGACATTCTTCGCCTCCGGCGGATCGAAGGGCAGCATCATGCTCTCGGGCAGCTGGTTGGCGGTGGGCGTGTTGATCATGTCCCAGGACTGCTGGCCGGTGCGCGCCTCGATGGCCATGCGGCCCATGAGCTGGGCGTCAGCCGCGCGCACATAGTTCACCTTGACGCCGGTGGCCTCCTCGAAAATCTTCCACAGCGGCAGGCCCTCCTGCTCATTGGTGGAGGAATAGATCGTCACCTGCCCCTCGGCCTTGGCGCCCGCGAGCAGAGTGGCGTCGAGCCATGGGCGGTCAGCGGGTGCGCCCTGGGCCAGCGCGGCGGCAGCGTTCAGCGCCAGCGCGCCTGCGATCAGCAAGTGCTTGAAAGAAAGGTGCTTGAAAGAGAGGCCTTGGGCCATGGTCTGCTCCCCGAATGGTGTTTTCGGGCGGGAAGGTGGCCTGTGCGGGGGCGGGTGTCAACGGATGCAAAAAAGGCCACACGAGAATGTGCGGCCTCTTTCAAATGCTCTAGGGAAAACGGGGGCTTTTACGCCTGCGCCTTCGGCTTGATCAGCTTGCGGTTGATCAGGGTCTCGGCGATCTGGATCGCGTTCAGGGCCGCGCCCTTGCGCAGGTTGTCCGACACGCACCAGAAGGTCAGCCCATTCTCCACCGTGGCGTCCTCGCGGATGCGCGAGATATAGGTCGCGTCCTCGCCCGCCGCCTCGTGGGGGGTGATGTAGCCGCCGGGCTCATGCTTGTCGATGACCAGCACGCCGGGGGCCGCGCGCAGGATCTTGCGGGCTTCCTCCACCGAGATGGGCTTCTCGAACTCCACGTTCACCGCTTCCGAATGGCTGATGAAGACCGGCACGCGCACGCAGGTGGCGGTGAGCTTGATCTTTGGGTCGAGGATCTTCTTGGTCTCAACCATCATCTTCCACTCTTCCTTCGTGTAGCCGTCCTCCATGAAGACGTCGATGTGAGGGATGAGGTTGAAGGCGATGCGCTTCGGGAACTTCTTGATCTGCACGTCGCCGAGCGAATAGAGCGCCTTGGTCTGGCGATCCAGCTCGTCCATGCCTTCCTTGCCCGCGCCCGACACGGACTGGTAGGTCGAGACGACCACGCGGGTGATGGTGGCGAAATCATGCAGGGGCTTCAGCGCCACCACCAGCTGCGCGGTCGAGCAGTTGGGGTTGGCGATGATGTACTTTTTGGTGAAGTCCTTCACCGCGTCGGCGTTCACTTCGGGCACGATCAGCGGCACGTCCTGATCGTAGCGAAAGGCCGAGGAATTATCGATCACGACGCACTTCTGCGCGCCAATGCGCGGGGACCATTCCTTCGACGTCTCGCCGCCCGCCGACATCAGGCAGATGTCGGTGTCGGCGAAGTCGTAATGGTCGAGCTGTTTGCACTTCAGGGTCTTGTCGCCATAGGAGACCTCGGTGCCGATGGAGCGGCTGGAGGCGAGCGCGATGACCTGGTCGGCGGGGAACTGCCGCTCCGCCAGGATGTTCAACATTTCGCGGCCCACATTGCCCGTGGCGCCGACGACTGCGACCTTGTAGCCCATAGTTCTTGACCCTTCTGATTGAAGGCTGGTTTGGAACACCGCCCGGGGCCTTCTGTCAACGCCTCCGGGCCAAACCTTTGTCGCAGACCCCGCGATTAACCCTCCATTAAGGTGAAGATTGGCGCGGCGGCGCGTTAACCACCCCTGCTAACGACTCAGCAGGCCTTGCCGCCCATGGTCTTGCCTCGAAACGGCATTTGCCGGAGGCGTGACCCCGCGATGAGCGATTTAGCCAGCGTTCTTTTCCAGCCCGGCGGCGCCCCTGCGTCTGGCCGCCTCACCTGGCGCATGCGTTTTCTGCCCTGGCTGGCGGCGTCCGGCCTCACGGGGCTGCTGATCGTGGGCCTGCTGGATTGGCCTGCCCACGAGCCCGCCGCGCCCGAGCCCGTCCTTTCCCCCTGGGTGGAGGCGGGCGCGCCGATCTACGAATTGCAGCCGGCGGGGTTCATCCGCCCGCCGCACGGCGAGGCCTGGACGCGGCGCGCGGGGCCCGGTCGGCAGGATGTGCTCACCTTCCGCGACGAACCGGGCGACGGCGCCTGGTTGCGGGTCGGCCTGCATCTGGCGGGCCCGCTCGATCCCGCCCCAGGCAGCTTTTATCTGGATCTCACCCGCGTCGCCGCCCGGGCCGGGGTGGCCGTCACCCGCGCCAGCCTGCCGGTGATGCAGCAGATCCGCTTTGGCGGGCTGGAGGTGGCGGAGGTGGCCCTCGCCGAGGGTGAGGGTGCGCGGGCTTGTCTTGGGTTCCGCCTGCTGGCGGGGGAGCCTGACCTGCGTCTGCTGGGCTTCGCCTGCGATCGCGAGCGCCAGCCCGAGCCCAGGGCGCTCGCCTGCACGCTGGACGGCCTGCAATTGTTGGCGCCCGGCGCAGATGAAGGCCTCGCCCGTTTCTTCGCCGCGGCGGAACTCGCCAGCGGGTTGGAGCCTCGGCTTGACTGTACGGTGGGGCGATCAGGCCAAAAACTGGTCAGACGACCTTAACGCTATCCGAAAGGTTGGCTGTCGGGATCGAAAGAGATGTTGATCCCATCGCCGCTCCGGCCTAGATTCCCCCCAAGCCCGCCGCAGGAGAGACCATGAGCCCCTTCACCCGTACCCTCACCATCGCCATGGCGGCTTCGCTCGCCGCTCTCTTCGCCAGCGCGGATCTCGCGGAGGCGCGCACGCTCCGCAAGGACAGCCGGGCCCTCACGGTCAAGAAGCGTCCCTTCACGGATATGGGGACTGTTGTGCCAGTGGGCAGCCAGAACCGCTATGTCCTTGATACGATGCAGCCGCGCCGCATCATGCCTTCCTACTATGGCAACCGTGGCCTCTACGGCAACGAGACCCTGCCTGGCCCCTTCGGCGCCTCCCGGAACTGAGTTTTTGGTCTGAGGCGAGCGTGCAGCCCTGCGCCGCGCGCGCTGATCGCCACCCCCATAAAAAAGGCCCCCCGGTCGCGCGACCGGAGGGCCCTTTTGATTGGCGGCTTTCTCAGCCCGCGAGGGCCTTGAGTTCGGCGACGATGGCCTCGCCCATTTGCGTGGTCGAAACGTAAGACGTCGCGTCGCCCTTGATGTCGGCGGTGCGCAGGCCAGCGGCCAGCACGTTCGAAATCGCCTTCTCGATCATGTCTGCGGCCTCGCCCAGACCGAAGGAATAGCGCAGGGCCATGCCGAAGGAGCCGATCATGGCGATGGGATTCGCCAGGCCCTTGCCCGCGATGTCCGGCGCCGAACCATGCACGGGCTCATAGAGCGCCTTGCGCTGGCCGGTCTTGGGGTTGGTTTCGCCCAGCGA